>NZ_JAMPLB010000038.1:0-67561 GCF_039962325.1 Leptolyngbya sp. PL-A3 | reverse complement strand
AATGCAATAAGATTGTCGTTATTCATGGTGTATCCTCGTCTGGTCTTTTTCCTTATCCAGCAGGATACGCCGTTTCTTCTCCTTTACTCATACACCACAAATAAACATAGCTCTATCAGCGACTGTTGATGTTCTAAGGCATCACTAAAAATATAGTGGTACTCAAGAGTAGCGCGATCGCATTCAGTTAGCCTCTGCTGAAAATCTTCCACACTCATAGCAATAACTCCCACACAGCAATACTTCGTTTGTAAGGGAAAACAGGCAGCTAAACAGAGATCCATTGGAAGATAATGCATAAGCAAAAAGGCTTAAAAATCGTGGGAGTAGCTCATCTTAAGATAGAGAAATAGCTGTGCGAGCCACTAGCACCTTCTCGCCATCCACTCGCACATCCTTAAAAATTTCAATAGAATAAAACCCGGAATTTTTTGTCAGAGGTACGGCTTCGTTATACCTCCCAAAAAAATTCCGGGTTTTATTCTGTACAGGATCCCTGGCGATTGAAACCCGCCGTACAGGCACAGTTTTGAGGTCAACTGAGAGAGTGGACACAGAAGCGATCGCGTCCCATTGCTTTGGCTTCGTAAAGAGCCTTATCAGCTGCAGTAATTAACGCTTCTGGCAGCAAGTAAGACGTTTGAGATGGAAAAGTTGTACTCACCCCAGTACTTAACGTGACGTAGGAACTGACCTTTGAATTAGGATGGACAAGTTGAATTCTCTGCACTGCATTTTGTAGCCTTTCTGCCACTTTCACTGCACCATCTAGAGGAGTATTCGGTAGAATGACGGCAAATTCTTCTCCTCCATAACGGATAGCTAAATCTCCTGGACGTTTGGCAACTCTCTTAATTACCTTAGCCACCTGCCGCAAGCATGCGTCTCCAGCCTGGTGACCTAAAGCATCGTTGTAACGCTTGAAGAAATCGATGTCACACAGGATGAAGGATAGAGGGGCTTCCTCTCGTGCCATACGTCGCCATTCAACATCAAGCTGCACATCCAACTGGTGACGATTCGCTAGCTGTGTCAATGCATCCACGGCTGCCAAATGCTGCCAAACTCGATTAGACTCCTCTAACTGTTGTAAAAGTTGAGATTGTTGGATTAAGCGATGAACTCGTTGGCGCAAAACTGCCCAATGAAATGGTTTCGTGATGTAATCTATTGCTCCGACAGCAAAGGCTTTATCAACGGAGAATTGATCCTCTAGCCCTGTAATCATCAATACAGGAGTGTGATCTGATGCTGGTAACGCTTGTAACTGGTTACAGCACTCAAACCCATCCATAATTGGCATCATGGCATCCAGCAAAATCAAATCTGGATGAAGACGTTTGCAGGCATCGATACCTTCCTGGCCATTCGTGGCTTCAACTATTTGATAACCCTCCTTCTCCAGAAAACGGCGTACTTGCATTCGCATAAAGGGTTCATCGTCAATCAGCAAAACCATTGGAGTGGATTTTGCGGCTGGTAGAGTTGTCGTCCGGCGTTGCACATGAGAAGAAGTCATCATGGTTAGTTAAAGTGGTTAGATATGACTCGATAGAGGGATGTAGAGAAATAGTTTGATTTCCCATGGCCTTTGCATTTGGGTTTTCAAACATTATTTGAAAAGGTTGTTTTTCTGTATCTTGCGGAAAAACAACCTTTTCAAATAGCTGTACGTTCATAACGTAGAGCTGTTTCCACCTCCTGGTACTCAGATATTAGGCAGGTAACGAGGGGGGTAACGCGTTCAGGTGTTAGGGGCAGGGGCATTAATTCTAACTGATGGCAGAGCTGGCTTAAATGCATCGCCCCCAAAGAAGCACTGCTGGATTTCAGGCCGTGGGCAACCATTTGAAGGTCTCTAAAGTTATGCTGGGCGATCGCCTCCTGCATCCGCTGCAACAGATGAGGAGTATCTGCCAGGTAATAGTCAATCAACTCGACCATAAATGAGCCAGTATCGTCTCCCATCGATTGCCGAAACGCTTCTAAAACAGCTTGATCTATAGCGGGCAAGCGCTCCATGGGAGAGAGGGGCAAGGAGGTATCGGAGGAGGATACTGGTAAAAGATGAAGTTGATATTGGCTAAGGGCTTGGGATAAATCTGCCTTACGAATGGGTTTGCTAATGTAGTGATTCATGCCTGCATTGAGACAAATTTCGCGATCGCCCTGCATCGCATTAGCCGTCATTGCAATGAGATAAGGGCGGTTTTGAAGCGGCCATTGCCGACAAATACAATCGGCTGTTTCCAAGCCATCCATCTCTGGCATTTGTACATCCAGCAACACCACATCGTAGGGCTGACGGTGCAGTGCTTCCAAAACTTCTAACCCATTACCCACAACATCGGCTCGATACCCCAATTGGTGCAACATGAGTAACGCAATCTTTTGGTTAACCAGATGGTCTTCTGCTAGCAGAATCCTGAGGGATTGGCTTTGTTCTGGTTGTGGTAGGGTACGCTCAACAACACTTGCTCGCTGAGGCAACTGTGACTTTTCGTTCAGAATTTCGGTTAAGGTTGCATAGAGTTGTGCAGGCTTAATGGGCTTATTGAGAAGCGCCGCAAGGTGTTGTTGGTCTTTAGGCAATAACGGGTCTACCTTACTCAGGGAAGTTAGCATAATCAACGGCAAGTGTTGACAGCCATCCTGCTCATGAATGGCCTTTGCCAGCATCAAGCCATCCATATCTGGCATGTGCATATCTAGAATAGCAAGATCAAAGCGTTCTCCTTTTTTCAGACGTGCTACTGCGTTGGCTCCTGAATCAACAGCCTGAGGCTGCATATGCCAGGAATGGGCATGCTGGGTAAGAATTTGTCGATTCGTAGCATTGTCATCCACAATCAAGATTCGCTTCCCGACCAAAGTAGGAAGAGCCACAGAATTTTCAGGTTCGGTAGCAAGGGAAGTAACAATGGTGAAATGAAACGTTGATCCTACACCCGGCTGACTTTCAACCCATATATCTCCTTTCATCAGTTCCGAGAGCCGCTTACAAATCGCCAGCCCTAGCCCTGTTCCTCCATACTGGCGAGTGGTAGAAGCATCAACCTGACTAAAGGATTGAAATAACCGTTCTACCTTATCTGCTGGAATGCCAATACCAGTATCTTTAATAGCAAACTGAATTTTGTAGGATGGGGAAATGTACTTGGTATAAGCGGTGTTTTGGAGAAGCGGTTGGATAGGATGGGCATTAACCGAAACAATAACTTCTCCGTGATCGGTAAACTTGATGGCATTATTCAGCAAATTCACTAAAATTTGCCGCAATCGTGTGACATCTCCCAGTAGTCTTCGAGGTACATCGGGTGCGACTAAATAAGCCAGTTCTAATCCCTTCTCGGCAGCTTTAGTCGCCAGTAAGTCAAGAGCTTCTTCGATGCATGTTGTGAGGCTAAAGGGATGCTGTTCCAACTCCAGTTTGCCCGACTCAATTTTGGAAAAATCTAAAATATCATTCAAGATCGTTAAAAGTGCATCTCCACTCGTGCGAATAATCTCGATATAGTCCCGCTGTTGATCAGTCAGTTCCATATCGAGCAATAACCCCGTCATACCAATCACAGCATTCATAGGGGTACGAATTTCATGGCTCATAGCCGCCAAGAAGCTACTTTTAGCCTGATTTGCCTTTTCTGCAGTCTGTTTTGCTTGGGCCAAGGCCGTATTTTGCAAAGCTAGACATTCCCGTTGTTGGGTTTCTTGTTCTAGCAGTTGTGCATGCACCAAAGCAATACCCACCTGATCGGCTAATTGTCGTAGAAGTTCTACATCGTGGGTTTGCCACTGGCGTGAGTGGGCACATTGATGAGCAATCAACAGCCCCCACAGAGGAGATTGAGCACTCGCCGTTTCCCGTGCCTGAATGATTGGCACTACCAGGTTGGCCCGCACCTGAAATCGCGCTAGCAATGCCCTATAGCATTCCGTAATAGGAGCTTGATCAACATCCTCAATACTCTGGGTTCGTCCCTGATAATAGGTCTTCCAACCGCCTTCCTGAAAACAAGTATCTTGAATGGTGACTCCTAACGTTGAAACCCAGCCAGGAGTAACCGACTCAACCATCACCGTACCGCCCCAGCCTGGCTCAAAGCGGTAGATAATTACCCGATCGGCCTGAAGAAATTGCCGAACTTCAGCCACCGTTGTATTGAGGATTTCACTTAAGTTAAGGGACTGGCGAATGCGCTGGGTAATAGCATTAAGCAGAGATATTTGATAGTTCTGGTGATGAAGTTCGGCTTCTACTCGCTTGCGTTCAGTAATGTCGCTGATGGTACCAATGAAGCCCGTTACAGCATGGTCACTATCGAACAAAGGAGTAGCCTGCCCAAAAGCCCAGGCAACCGAGTTATCTGCCCGTAGGAAACGGAGTTCTAAAGCAAATTCATCTCCCCTCTGCGTAGTGGCCATCCATGCGGCTAAAACCCGTTCCTGGTCATCTGGGTGTACAACCTTGCTCCATCCATCCCCCAATGCCTGTTGGAAGGTACGCTGGGTGACCTGGCACCAACGATCATTCACGTAAGTACAGCTGCCCTGTGCATCGGTCAAGAAAATACCGACAGGGGCACAACCGGAGAGGGTACGAAACCGATGCTCACTTTCCTGCAGGGCTAACTCAGCCTGTTTGCGTTGCATGAACTGGCCTATTTGGCTGCCAATGGCTGTCAACATGTGCAGCAGGTCTTGATCAGGGGGTGACACCTGATCGCTGAAAAAGAAGACAACTCCCAGTACCGTACCCTTATAAACAATCGGGAAGCCTAAGCCGCCATGAAGCCCAGCGATCGCCGCAATCCTGGCACGAGGACAGCGCTTTTCTTGAGTAATATCGCGAGTATAGATGGGGGTTCCAGTTCGCCAAACATCACCGGGTAACCCCTGTCCCTTCGCAAAGGTCATTTGCCGTGTTTTCAGAGCAAATTCTTGGACTTGAGACTGGTGACGGTGCCAGACGCTGGCGCAATGCATCACATCGGTATGGGGGTCAACCTGCCACAACTCCCCCATAGCCCAGCCCAAGCTACCACATAGGGCTTGTAGAATTTTAGTAGCGCCTGTTTCCAGGGTTGTGGCGTTCGTTAGAATTCGGGTAATTGCGTACTGAGCCCGTAATCGCTGTTCAGTGCGTTTGCGATCGCTGATGTCCGTGACACTCCCTTCGTAGCCCACAATGTGCCCTGCTGCATCACAAACTAACCGTGCATTTTCTGAGGTCCAAATCATCTCGCCATCTTTGCGATAAACCTGGGACTCAAATCCTGACACCTGCCCCTTCGACTCGATCAAGCGCACAAAAGTTCGACGACGGCTTGGATTGATATAAAGGTGATTGACATCGGTAATAGACGCCATTAATTCTTCGGCGGAGCTATAGCCGTAGATGTTAGCCAGCATTGGATTGGCTTTTAAGTAGCATCCGGCCTGTGTCGTTTGGTAAAGCCCTTCTACTGCATTTTCAAAAAGAGCCTGATACTCTGCCTCGGTTTGCTGACGCTCCTGCATCACCTGTGTCAGAGTATTGAGCTTGCGGCGCAGTTCAAGCTGGGTGACGACTTGGCGGGCGATCGCTGCCAACGCATCTAACTGTTCCGTAGTAAATTGCCGAGGAACATGGTCAATGATACAAAGGGTTCCCAAAGCGTATCCTTCGGGATTGATTAGCGGTGCCCCTGCATAAGCTCGTACCGTGGGTTCTGCCCTTGTCAGCGGGTTGTCAGCGAACCGTTCATCTTCAAGGGCATCGGGTACAACCAGAATGTCGGAATGGAGAATCGCATGGGCACAGAAGGCCAGATCTCGGGTGGTTTCTGCAACGGTTAATCCAAACCGAGATTTGAACCACTGACGATGCTCATCGACCAGGCTAACCATCGAGATAGGGGTTCCACAAATCAGAGCTGCTAGCTTTGTGGCATCATCAAACGCAACTTCTGCCTCGGTATCAAGAATGTTATAGCTTTGAAGAGCAGCGAGCCTTTGGGCTTCGTTGACTGGAAGTGGAACCGGCATATTTATGACTCTAGATTAGATGCTGTGTCAGCCTATAACTGTTACGGAGGAAGTATGAAGTTACTCAACTACGATTCTCAAAAGTTTAGTTAACCCAAAAAGTGTGAAAAAGCTGCAAAAAAGTTTCATTTCTACCATTTCAGTTATGAAACTTGAGGTCTACTCTTATAAGGGTTTTCACTTACAGCTTTCTGGAAATAATTTCTTTGACAAAAAGTTACGTCAGATTAGAAGGACTTACTCCATGTTAGCCATCTTAGGTAGAAGATGCCCTCTATGGCTTTTTATGGGGATTTCCTAAGGAAACACAGCATAGGAATTACCTATGCAGGTTACGACACAAAATCACCCCTTTTACAAAGGAATCTAATTAATACTTTAATAACGCCAAACGCAGTTCATAGACAAGCTTCTTTCTACGGATGAAATGAGTTTCCTAATAGGGCACCATCTGTATAATTCCGGTTTCGGGCCTTTATGGAAAAATACATAGAAGTACTTGTAAGAAATACTTAAAAGCAGTTGTGTTTTGTAATTTATTACGTCATTTCTTCTATATGGAACCCTTACATATAAACCTTTCCAGTTCGGTGAGGTACGAGAGACAGATAAGTAGTTCAACCTAAATAAACATAAAACCCAAAATGCTGTACCGCCCGCTTCGCGGGCGGTACAGCATTTTGGGTTTTATGTTTATTTACACCTACCTACTTATGGGATGAAACCTCACATCTATCTCTCGTACCCACTAAATCACAATATGCTGCATGTAAAATTGTCAGTCTAGTCGCAGTGGCAGAAGTCAACCCATGAAGATGCGGCTAATTCATACCCCCACTTTTAAATATGGGAAATACAGGAATTCTGTTGGGGGATCCATGCACGACTTTTCTATTTAGCAGAACATCCCCGTGCATGGGTGCAACCCTTAAAGCAGCCCTAAACAGCAAAGCCTTAATTTTTCCATCATAAAACGATGAGAAATTAAGGCTTTGCTGTTTGTTTTTAGAAAGATGCAAGACGTGGATATAGATAAAAAAGTAAAGTGATACAAGATTAAACCTTGTATCACTCTGAGGACTAGCTAAGAGAAGGATCAAATTTACAATTAACGAGCATCGGTACCCTGATTCGGGTTGCCGGGTGCATCGATATTTTTGTCACCAGGAGCTTCCGGCTCAGCGCCTTCACGCACGTTAGCTTTCCATGCGTTCTGGCCAGTGGTACGAAGCCGCTCATCAATGGGGGTCTGCAGACCACCACCAGGAGCAGGAGTATAATTTGCATCTTCTGATGATTTGTTTTCTTCGTCTGGCATATCCATCACCTTAATTAGAGGTACGAAATATTTCTTCTGATCAGAAGTAACTTATCTATAGATTAAAAGACGAGCACAAGAAATGAATCTACCTTTAGATTGGTATTGTTATGCAATATTCTTGATGGATTATCAAGGTTATCTACACAAGTGTTTACATAACGTTCAATATAATTTTATCTTATTTTTTGTGCTCCTTTTGGATGGAATGTGGGTGTAATGTCTCTATTACATAAGGTTTCAAAATATGGCATATACTCATAGCCATTCTTATTAGCCCAGAAATGGCTCTAGCTATAGATAGAATGATATCGGTTTCAAAACCAATAAAAAAGGCGGAGTTTTTCTCCGCCTTGCAATCCATTTCGTTAGCCTCTTAGACAACTATCTAAGCCTTTAAACTATCTTTTGCACATCACATATACAAAAGATTTATTCTTCTACCACCACTCACGCTCACCGTTCTCATTCATTCGAGCTTGACGGATAACATCAGAAATTTCTTCAGCATCCTTAACGTGGTGCAACGCTTTACGTTCGCCATCGGGTTCATCCACAATGAAATAGGTGGGAACGACAATGTGATCGCCCGTAATATCAGGCGCGTCGACTGCAACCTGTTGAGCCTTCTCTTCCAGAGTTTTGCTCTCGTCAATTCGATCGCCCGGATTCACGGTTGGGTGCTCTTTCCGCATAATTTCCGCGATCTCATGCTTCTGCTCGGGACTGACATCCTCCGGCTGGAGCGGCTGGTGAATTTCACCCTGCTTGTTGACATTTGCTTTATTAGATTCTTGCGTCATAAACCCTCTCCTAACAACAACTGGTTACATGGTTCAAAGAACCTTATGTGCCCCATCCATTTGGCACATCTACGTGGTGCTCTTCGACTTTCTCAGAGCTAACCCCTGGCTTATCCACAATCTGTACTGTGCTAGCTCGGGGGCCTTCCACACCGTCTACCACGAAGAATCGAACCCCAGTCCCCACCGTTAAGCGATCAAAATCGTCGTTGAGAACGCTGTTTCGGTTGAAATAGATATCCTGGGAATCGAGGGTTTTGATAAACCCATAATCTTCGCTGGCAAAAAGTTGAGTTATGATGCCTCCCGTTACTTGCTCGGGATGGTGCTTCACCTTCTGGTGTTGCCGTTCGGTGAGTTTCTTCAGCTGCTTACGAGCCGCGTCAAAGGCATCTCGAATAACACTTTCAAGGGAATCGTATTGCCCCCCTTCATTGGGACTTTTGACCACAGCCAGTTCGTGCTGAGGTGGTATGGTCATGTCGATGCGAACCCGGTAGGGAGAGCCTTCTTGAGGACTAGTGTGGACCTGCTCAATGGCTATATGGCAGCCCATGATATGGTCACAGACCTCATCTAATTTGGCGAGTTTTTCCTGAATCAACGTCTCAAGTGCATCTGTTTTCTCAACGTTGCGGTAGGTAATGTCAACGGGGATTCTCATGGGTACTCCTGTATCACGGTGGCATCTAACCTGTTGAGCTAAAGCAATTTCATTTCATGCACAGTGGCATTAGGCCCTTAAGAGATCAGCACGCAGCAGGCATTGTAGGAATGGGAGGCTGGACCTGGGTGCCCATGCGGGTACGGTATAAATCACCCAATTGCTCCTCATAGCGCTCCAGGTTCATGGATATTTGCTCTAAGAGCTGCACGGTAATGGGATCTGTGAGTTGAGATGCAAATTGGTTAGCATCAATAGCGCCCGTTTGTAGGTCTCCGAGCGATCGCCGCAATATCACTCCCGTATCTGCAGCCTGCCGATAGTCTTGGAGAGGGGTAAAAGCATCTTTCCGCACGGCTTGCCAGGTAACAGCCCCTTTGAGGCCCCGCAAGCGACGTTCCAGCAGCTCGATGTGATTAGCCTTCATCGATTCGATGTCTCGGAAGATGGCTTTCACATCAGCTTCCTCGACCATGCGTTCATAATGCTGAAACTCAGTGAGAGTATAGCGTTCACTTAGAAAAACACGGCTCAAGGCACTGACAATCTCATCAAGGGTTGAGCCACCCCACTGTTCGGCCAGATGCCACAATTCATACTGTTGCTCATCTGGATTAGGCAGAGCTTTACCTGGAATTTGAAGGTTCAGCTTATTGAGCAGGGTCAGGGTGAAGGGAACCATATCCCCGGGTCGACGGGAAGTAATTAAATTCCCATCTACGACAACAGCCTGGTTCACATAATTGGCTCCAGCATTCTGCATATCCTTACGGATGGCACGAAAACCAGTAGCTTGCTTACCGTGCAGCTGGTCGGCTTCGATTAAAAGCTGAGGGCCGTGGCAGACAGTGGCAATGATTTTGTTTTGAGCGATCGCATCCACGACCAGACGCACAGTTTGATCGAAGGTACGCAGTCGATCAGGGGCATAACCACCTGGGATTACAAACCCATCAAAATCTTCAGCACGTACTTCCGTTGTACTGGCATCAGGGCGAATGTGAACGTTTCCATGCTTTCCTACATACTCATCTGTCATCCGGCTACCCAGGATTTTCACCTCAGCCCCGGCTTGTCGAAGAGCCGTAAATGGAATCTGGAACTCCACATCCTCAAAGTGGTTTTCGACTAAAAACGCAATGCGTTTGGGTGACGAGCCACTAGGTTCGGATACCATCGGACATTCCTCAGACACTGCTGCTCAATATGCTTAACCATAAAGGATTTAATCAAGCATTTCCTCGATCCCCAGTTAGAAGCTAAAGTGCAACATTAGGAAGATGGTGCTAATTTTTACTGCAAAACTTGGGGATTCTATTTCTGTTACAACGAGGCGGCAAAATAGGATTATTTGAATTTTGGAGTAGTGAGGACACAAAAATGGGGCGCGATCGCTCCATCGCACCCCGCCCTACGTCTAAGCACTCTCTGGTACAGGAGAAACCATTAGCTCGGTTCGTTGTTGATAAATTCCGATTTATCCAAATCAGGCACAGCAGCAGGCCGCTCTTTATTTTCCCAACCCCGAGGACGCTTCGAGTTGTACCAAGCAACAGAACCCAAAAATGCAGCGGCCACAAATCCAATAACGTAAACAGCTACCAGGCTAGTGGAATAAGCTGCCGTATCATCAGTAATCTGTTCTGCCACTTCTAGCAATAAGGTATTCATCTTAAATAACCTCATCAATTCATTATCCACAGCATCATAGGGGTAAAAGAAATTAAAGCCCTCTCCCATGATGGAGAAAGACGAAGGCTGAGATCTGTTCCTTTACGCTGAGATTGCGAAACACAGCCCTGAGGAGTATTTAAAAACGCTTTTCTGCCCTCTTTAACGAGCCTCAACTGTATTCTTAAGTAGCTCAACTTAATTGAATACAAGGTCCAAAAGGTTACGCTGTCTGCTTTACGGACACCACAGTCTTTTGAGCCTTAATATTCGATCACAATCACCTACTTAACCATCTTCATACGGTTCATCTTAAATAGATAAAGCATTGTCCGAACTGATGGGTATAAGCGATGGATATGAGACTTGTCTTACATCCATCGCTTATACCTTATCAATCCGAAAGACTTATATAGGCTTTTTTAATCAGTAAGCGAGCTGCTCTCATATTTCCTTTTTTGCCTTATTTGAAGGTCCTTTCAGGGATCAAAGCAATTATTTCATTTTCTAAAAACCTTCTAAAAGGCAGAAGAGCACCTTAGTAAAAAGTCCAGCACAAGATAGACGTGACAGAAAATACTCTGCAATATCTTGTTCTTAATAGTCTTTTTGGAGAACTTTTTTTCTTGCTTCGGCATTCATCCCATTTGCAACGGCAGCAGCGATTTAGACGGCACCAGGCAGGCACATTCCGCAAAAACTCTGTGAACGGGTGCTATCTTTCTCCTGCTTCTCAACGGCGTCAGCTAAAACGAGGACTTCGACGTCGCACTTGGCGATTCCTCATGCTGCTTCAGTTGGCCTTAATGACAGGATGGGGGGCCGCTCAACTTCTGCCTTCTCGCCCCCAGGTTCTTCCAGGGCAAGTAAAAAACTTTGAGGTCTTGTGGCCTCCACCTTCACTAACACTCGAACAGGCTCAAACATTGTTTGCAACTACCAATAGTGTAGGAGCGATCGCGATCGGCATGGCAGAAGGAACCCGAACAATTGAAGGAGACAGAACCTCTGCCTGGCAATCTCACGTTGACCCAGCGAATGAGGCTATTAATCAAGGAACTTTTTCCTGGCAGGGAAACGCGATTTCTGCCAGACATGCAGACCAACAAGCCATTAACCACATTCAGACGACAGTGATTCCATCCCTCCTAGAGGATGGGGCACAACAGGGAGTCATGTTAAACCCAAGGCTGTTGATCCAGGGCGTTGATTTATGGATTCAATCCCCTGCTGCGGGAACTGCATTTATCTCGAATCTTAAGAATTGTCAGCGCCAGAACAAGCCGCAGCACAGCATCATATTGTGTGCCCGTGTGAGGTCTTATTATGACTCTCAAACGGGGGAACTAGACGCCAGCGGATTTAACAATAATCCAGACCTACTGGTACAAGATCAATTGCGTCGTATTCGTAAGGTTGAACAAGCTGTAGCATGGAACCAACAAAGGGTTTCTGACGAATGGCTACAGACAAGGCGTTAAGAACTGAAAAAATCTATATCATTCGTTAGCCGAGCAAAAGAAGTAAATCGAAACTCTCCAATTCAGGCATTCTTAAAACTTGTAAAGCCGTGGATGATTACATGGAGTTTCGTATACAAGCCATCCCCTTTGCAGGAATGCTAGCTATAGTAATAGCATCGCATCCTTAAGCAAGCTCGACATTAGAAATACCCGATATGAATAATCAAGTATTGGCCGTAAAGCCCTTACCTGCTCTCCTATTGCTAGGTGGAGAGTATGTCCTATTGGGATGGTATTTGGCTGCCCATCATATATTTTGGCTGCTTGGAACTCTCATTTTGCTCCTGACTTTTACTGTCATCTGGAAGAAAAATCCTATTCTAGATTCTCTACTTTGGCTTGCTCGGCAAGAAGTGGTTGTTGCTATTGGGCTAAGCTTAGTTCTCAGTTTGATTGTCGCGTTGGCATTTATCAAACCAATTTTATTAAGTCTCGTCTTGCTGCCATTAGCCACATTGCTATACGCAATTATGGAAATGCGAGCAACTGAATTCACACAAACTGATGTATTGATCTGGACGATTATGATTACGACATTCAGCTTAGGGCTGGGTGAAGCAATTGATTTGTTTATCACACCCAGCATGAGGTATTAGAAACCTCTGAAATTTTGATGTTATTACTAATGGGGAAAGGCGATCGCACCCAAACCAGTAATAAGAGGCATTAGAAGAATGCTGATCTGAGTCGTCAAAATTTTCCTGCTTTCCACAGGTAACTCAACTCAATTAAACATAAAGCCCAAAGTGCTGTGCCATCTGCTTCGAGAAAGGCTATAGCAGTTCGGGCTTTATGTTTGATGATATTCATTTAACAGAACCCGCTTTGAAGGTTATTTTTCGTGTGCTTTGCGTACGAAAAATAAATCCTTTCAGCCCGTTTTAGGCCACGTTTTCGAGATAGCCCAGTATTTTAATATTTTCTCTTGAAGGGTAAAGCTTCTTCCCAAAAACGCCTGAAGGACGGATATTGTGCTTTCTGCTCGCACTTTATGCCTTTGCTGTCTTCGGGTATGTCACCTCAACCCTTGCCACCTTTTTTGTGGGGCGTGATGCTGAAAATTCAGAAGCAGAGATGACGGGCGCAAAGGTAATTACAGACCTTCGGACAGAGATTGCAGCATTACGAGCCGAGATTCAGGTTCTTATACATCAGCGGCAGGAGGAATGGGCTCTCAGTTATGACAACAAGAGAGCCTGAGATTGAACTTTGGACTCTCTTATTGTCATAACTAGAATGAACAGAAGTATGGAAGAAATAAATGAAATTTATGACTCCAGAAGGTACGGTTGAGTAAGGAAAACCGTACTTTTTTGAAATTTTTGATGGTCTTTGAAAGAGTCCTACAACGAAAAAACAAGAGTTTCACAATAATCAGTTCCATTTTTGAGAAGGCTAATTCGGTACGGTGCGGTGATCCCAAAAAGAACAGGTTCCTAAAGCCGAACCTCCTGGCTTGGAGGATTGCTTAGAGTGGTATCAAAGGTGATGAGGAAGTCCAAACCTCCTACACCCAGAGAGATTCCCAAATTCCCAAGGAGGCAACTATGGCTCTCGTTCGATTGGAACCGTTCCGTGAAATTGACACTCTGCAACGGGAAATGAATCGTTTATTTGATGATTGGTTTATACCAACTACACGTCGCGAAAATGGTATGACCTTTGCTCCTGCCGCAGAGATCGAAGAAACCGAAGATGCAATTAATCTGCGGTTAGAAATCTCAGGCATGGAAGCCAAAGATCTGGATGTTCAAGTCATGGCGGAAGCTGTTTCCATCAGTGGTGAGCGCAAAGCTGAAACTCGTACCGAAGAGAAAGGCATCTTCCGGAGTGAGTTCCGCTATGGTCACTTCCAACGTGTTATCCCTCTGCCCGTTCGAATCAACAATCAGAACGTGCAGGCTGAGTACAAAGATGGCGTGCTGCGTCTGACCCTGCCCAAGGTTGAAGCTGAAAAGAACAAAGTCGTGAAAGTTAACCTCGGCTAATTGAAACGGGGCTGTGATTAACCTTGCACTTCAAAGGGGATTCACAGCCTCCTGAACAAGCCATTACAAGGGTGTCTGAAAAGTTGAATTGTTGCGCGCTACACGCGCAACAATTCAACCCCTACCATTTTTACCTGCTTGCAGCACTCATTCTAATAGTTCTCAAGCAGGTTTTATTAAAGCGATCGCAGCTTTTCATCTGATGTATTCCGATACCGAGTCTGTGATGTAAATAAGTTTTCAAATAAATGGTTCGTTCACGTAGCACACAAATAGTTGATTCCGTTTGTTGAGGCTACCAACACCAACTCAGCATTTCGTGTGCTGTGAGCACGACCTATTGAGTTTCAAACCCAATTGATGCAACTGAGGATGTAGAGCTATGAGTAAGATTGTCGGAATTGACCTGGGTACAACAAACTCCTGTATTGCTGTAATGGAAGGCGGCAAACCCACGGTTATCGCCAACGCAGAGGGCGGCCGGACGACCCCATCTGTTGTGGCCTACGCTAAGAATGGCGATCGCCTTGTAGGCCAAATTGCCAAGCGCCAGTCGGTGATGAACCCCGACAATACTTTCTATTCCGTTAAGCGATTCATTGGGCGTAAGTACGACGAAATCACCCATGAATCCAAAGAAGTTGCATACAAAGTACTGCAAAGCTCTGGTGGAAACGTTAAGCTTGAAAGCCCTCAGCAAGGCAAGCAGTTCGCCCCTGAAGAGATTTCGGCACAAGTGCTGCGGAAGCTAGCCGATGATGCAGCCAAGTACCTGGGCGAGCCCGTCACCAAAGCTGTGGTAACTGTTCCTGCCTACTTCAACGACTCCCAGCGGCAAGCCACTAAAGATGCGGGTAAGATTGCCGGTCTGGAAATCGTGCGGATTATCAACGAACCCACCGCTGCCGCTCTAGCCTATGGATTAGACAAGAAAAGTAACGAAACCATTCTGGTGTTTGACCTGGGTGGCGGGACCTTCGACGTTTCCATCCTGGAAGTTGGTGATGGCGTGTTTGAAGTGCTGTCGACCTCGGGTGACACTCACCTGGGTGGTGACGACTTCGACAAGAAAATTGTGGATTGGCTGGCAGGCGAATTCCAAAAGCTGGAAGGGATTGACCTTCGCAAAGATAAGCAGGCCCTGCAACGGCTGACGGAAGCTGCTGAGAAGGCCAAAATTGAGCTGTCTAGCGTAACTCAAACCCAGATCAACCTGCCGTTCATTACCGCAACCACAGATGGGCCGAAGCACCTGGATGTGACCCTCACCCGAGCTCAATTTGAAGCGCTGGTCTCTGACCTCCTGAGCCGCTGCCGCAAGCTGGTGGAGCAAGCTCTGAAGGATGCCAAGCTAAGCCCTGGCAGTATCCAGGAAGTTGTATTGGTGGGTGGTTCTACCCGAATTCCTGCTGTACAAGATTTGGTACGTCAGATTATTGGCAAAGACCCCTGCCAGGGAGTGAACCCTGATGAAGTAGTCGCTGTTGGTGCAGCGATTCAAGCGGGTGTACTGGCTGGGGATGTGAAAGACATTCTACTGCTGGACGTAACACCCCTCTCCCTCGGTGTGGAAACCCTGGGTGGTGTGATGACCAAGCTGATCACTCGCAATACCACGGTGCCCGTGAAAAAGTCGGAAACCTTCTCCACTGCCGCAGATGGTCAGACCAGCGTAGAAATCCACGTATTGCAGGGTGAGCGGGAAATGGCTTCGGATAACAAGAGCCTGGGTACCTTCAAGTTAGATGGTATCCCAGCGGCTCCCCGGGGCATTCCTCAGATCGAAGTGACCTTTGATATTGACGCCAACGGTATTCTGTCAGTATCCGCCAAGGATAAGGCCAGTGGCCGTCAGCAATCCATTACCATCACAGGTGCCTCTACTCTTGATAAGAGTGACGTCGAACGCATGGTGAACGAAGCTGAGCGCAATGCCGAAGCTGATCACCGTCGCCGCGAACTGATTGATGCGAAGAACCTAGCTGACTCCCTCGCCTACCAGGCCGAGAAACAACTGGCCGACCTGGGCGACAAGGTGTCTGCGAGCGATCGCACTCGCGTCGAAGCCCTCATTCGCGACCTGCGTGATGCCATTCCCAGCGATGACCTGGAACGCATCAAGTCTGCTGGCAACGACCTGCAGAAAGCCCTGATGGAAGTAGGCAGTGCGGTATATGCTCAGGCGAATGCCGCTAATGGTAACGCTTCCTACAATGACAACGGTTACAACGGCAATGGCTATAACGGCAACAGTTCGTCTAGCTCGAATAGCAGCGACGATGTCATTGATGCCGACGTCGTTAGTTAATCCCACTCATCAAAATAGGGTTGATTCAAAACTCAACCCTATTTCAAAACCAAGATAAAAAGTGGCACTGTACTTCGCACAGTGCCACTTTTTTACAAGTTGTTTTTGTGAGAGCCGCGCGGAGCGCGGTTCTCACAAAAACAACCAGATTTTAAGCGTTTGAAAAGCGCTGTAAACGCACAAGTTAGGAGTTTGACAATTGGGCGATCGCCTCCACCAATACATCCGGTTCCAGGGTAATCGGCAAAACTCGCTGAATTCCCGCGAGAAACATCTCCTGGGGCGGTATCTCTTCGGGGGCACTGACGAGCACCACCAGGGGAATTTCCTCACCAAACTCCTGAAACCACAATCGTAGCCGTTGAGTAAGTTCGTAGTTGTTCTCTCGAAGCACATCCGGTGAGCTAATGATTAGGTTGGGTTGCGATCGCGCCAACTGCTCCAACATCGTCGCTGTTGAGCCAACGGTCACAACAGCAGCCCCTGCCTGTCTTAAAATGACCGCAATTAGCTCCTGGGTATCATCTTCTGCGCCAACGACCAGTATCTGTTTAGATTGCAATAGAGCGTTGGCTTCAGTCCCCTCAGAAGCTGTAGGCCGGATATCTACTTCATCTAACTGCACAGGCAATTGAACGGTAAAGATAGAGCCTTTGCTTTCCCCCTCACTGGCGGCTTCAATGGTGCCCCCGTGTAACTCCACAAGATGGCGGGCGATCGCTAACCCTAACCCCAGCCCGCCCGCTGACCGGGTAATCGTGCTATCGGCCTGACGGAAGTAATCAAACACATAGGGAATAAAGCTAGACGCAATGCCCTTTCCCGTGTCAATTACCTGGATGCGGGCGTAGACAGGACTTGCAGCCTCCAGACGCACCTCAACTCGGCCCTGGGGCGGGGTAAATTTAATCGCATTGGAGAGCAAGTTCCAGACCACCTGCTGGAGCCGTGCAGCATTGCCGAGCACCGGGCGCACCGTTGCATCTAGATGAGTTTCGATAGTGATAGATTTGGCCTGGGCTGACAGCCGAACACTGGCGATCGCCCCCTCAATCACCTCTAACAAATTGACCAACGCACAATTCAGCGTCAGCTTTCCTTGCAAAATCCGTGACACATCCAGCAGGTCATCCACAACTTGTACCTGCTGACGGGCATTGCGTTCAATCGTACTGAGAGCATGGTTAACCATACCAGGCTCAAACTGCCGGGTTTGCAGCAACCGCGCCCAACCCAAAATGGGGTTTAGAGGCGTGCGCAGCTCATGGGAAAGCACCATTAAAAACTCATCCTTAACCCGACTGGCAGACTCCGCTTCTGCCCGAGCCGCCCGCTCGAGTTGGAACAGGCGATCGCGTTCCTTCTCAACTTGTTTGCGATCGCTCAAATCCAACACAAAAAACACGCCCCCCTCCGCACTGTTGCGGAACGAAGCGCCACCACACAGAATTGGCACGCGAGAGCCATCTTGCCGCAGATACTCCTTCTCGAAGGGCGTACAAACCCCCGATTGTTGTATTTGTTCGAGCGCTTGTTCCTCCAGGTGATGATATTCCGGCGGGGTCAGATCATTCCAGCGAGGTTTCTGAGCTAAAAATTCTTCTCGGGTGTAGCCCAGGAGATTCAATAGGGCATCGTTGGCATCAGAGATGGTGCCATCCAATGACCAGAAACCCATGCCGATCATGTTCGACTCCATCACCCGCCGAAACCGCCACTCACTCTCCCGAAGGGATTGTTCGACCCGCTTAAACTCGGTTATATCGGACGTAATACCCAATATCGTTTCCACTACACCATTCGGGCCAAACTCAGGAACCAGGCGTGCGAGATAGTGCCGGATTCCGTCTGGAGCCGGAAAGGCGAACTCATAAGAACAGGGCTGGCCTGTTGCAAATACCTGCCGTAATCGAGCTTGCCAATCGCGCCGTAAATGGGCCGGTATATTCAAGTCATCATGGGTTTTACCAATGAAAACGTCAGGAGAGATACCCGTGGCTCGGGCGATCGCAGAATTGACGTAGACATGACGCATCTGGCGATCCATCCGAGAAATAATATCAGGGGAATTCTCCGCCAATGTTCTGAACTGTTGTCGATGCTGAGCTAATTGTTGTTCGTACCGTTTTAAGTCATGGATGTCAGTACTGGTACCAACCCATCTAATAACCTGCCCTTGGGGGTCTTTCACAGGTACACAGCGCCCCAAAAACCAGTGATAACTGCCGTCCGCCATGCGGTAGCGAAACTCCGCTTCTCGGGCATCACCCGTTTCAACGGAGGTTAACTCTTTGAACTTGAGTTGTGCCAGATCATCCGGATGCACCAAATGAGCCCAACCCTTGTGCTCAACCTCCTCCAGGGTTGTGCCCAACGACTTCTGCCATTGTTGATTCGCGTAGTCTATCTGGCCTTCCGCATTCTGCATCCAAACCAGTTGAGGCATCCCTTCGGCAAGGCTACGGTAGAGAGCCTCACTAGCCTGTAATGCCTCTTCAGCCCGTTTTCGCTCGGTAATGTCGCGGGTGGTAATTGCAATTCCATCTACCAGAGGGACAACTTGATGATGCAACCACTCCGCTGCCACCGTCGAAGTGGCAGGGCGAGAAAACTCTTCCTCCAGGGGAATGCCTGTTTCAACAACCCGTCGATATTTCTCAAAAAAACCCTGGGTTCGATTGACAGGCAATAGCTCGCAGAGCTTCTGGCCAATTACATCTTTCTTATTCAGACTAATTAAATTGGCCCCCCGTTGATTCAAATCGACAAATTCAAAATCAACGATCGCTCCTGTCTTATCCCGTACACTTCTCAGAATATAAATGGCATCAAAGCTGCCTTCTGCCGCTGCCTGGAAACGGGCGTAGCTCTCCTGGAGAGCGGCTTCCGTTTGCTTGAGCGCTAGAAAATGCCGATGGCTGCGTCGATTCATCATCCGCAAGTCAATTTCTAGAAAGCTCACCAGCAGGGTAACCAGACTAAACACTATCAGTGTCAGGATCGCAGCACTAGGGACGGGAAAAAATGAATAAAGGGGGGGGAGTAGAAAATATCGGGTTGCCAGCACCGAAAGAATCGTTGCGGTAAAGCCTGGACCTCGACCACCGAAAGAGGCACTGAAGGTAACCGCTAGAAAAAATAAGGGCAGAACGGCTGGCGAGAGCAGAGGCTGGAGCAATAGAGTGAGAACCAACGCCAGCGCCACAGACAAAATGGCAACTCCATAGCTTAGCAGTTGGGAAGGCTTGACCATGCGCCTAACGCTCGTATCGCCACACAAATGGGCTGGACGCCCAACAGGTTAGAGGGAGCACCCCACATTCCGCACCTCTCCAAGGGACGAATTATTGAGTCTTTCTAAAGTTTCTATCTTTTGACAACAGTCAGGCCACATTTCAAATATGTGAATAGAGCGTGGTGAAAGAGGTATCTCGTGCCCCTTTCACCACGCCCTATCCACATGTCTGGAACACTACCAACAGCCAGTCTCAAGACGATATCATGGGTCTCATAGATAACAGAGTTAGCTGTAATATTGTTGCTCCAAAGATTACCCGTTATTAACCTGAGTTCGGGTTAAGGACGTTTTCGAGTGCCGCGCGTTGCGCGGCACTCGAAAACGCTCATTTTGGCGTGCGCAAAGCGCACGCCAAAATGAGCACTTCAGCTTAACCCGAACTGAGGTTTATTAGCTCGTGACCCAAAAAGGAGATTCTTAGTTATTTCTGAAGTGCCAGTATTGTTTACGCAGTGTAATACTTCACAGAAATTCTTCAGTCCCTTTAATAAATCCCCATACAGTAGTGAATACTACAAATATCCCTGTCATCTAACCGGCTACTACTATGTTGTTTCGTCACCCTGAAGCCTACCTAGAACAGGTTTTAGAACAACTGACGCTCACGGCACAGCAGATTCAGCAAGCCACTGAGCTAGATACCACACTGACTACAGCAGTCACAGGCGTTCGGGCGATTTTAGGGTGCGATCGCGCCCTGATTTACCGCTTCCTACCGGGTGGCGATGGAGTTGTGATAGCCGAAGCGATCGATTATCACTGGCCAGCCATCCAGGGCCAGCTCATCTACGATCCTTGCTTCGAGACGAAATGGCATCTGAAGTACCAGCAGGGACATGTGAGTAGTATTGAGGATCTCGAAACTGCGGATCTCCCCTTGTGCTACCGGGAAATGATGGAACGGCTCCAGGTGCGAGCCAATCTTGTAGTGCCCATTTTGCTGCCATCTGAGCAGCCGCTCCCTGAGCTATGGGGATTACTGATCGTCCATCAATGTGAAGGCCCCCGGCAATGGCAAGCATCAGAAACGCAGGTTTTGCGCCACATCGCGATGCAGGTCAGTGGCAAACTTCAAACCCTGCGAGCAGAGCACACAAGTTTTCCGGAGTTGTCCCTGGCGGAGGACGCGGCAACGCCGCCTATAGTCCCTCCTGTAGAGTACGGCTCAAGCGAAGCAGCATTCTTCCATGCTTTTGATCAACTACAAACTCCCGTATGGGTGTTTGATATTGAGCGGCTCCACATCTACTGGGCCAATCAAGCATCGCTTTCGCTCTGGAATGCGCCCCATCGAGAGGAATTACTGCGCCGGGATTTTAGCGACATATCTGAATCGGTGCAGATTCGCTTGCAGAGCTACTTACAACAATTTCAGCAAGGTAAAACCCTGGTCGAACAATGGACGTTTTACCCCAAAGGGCAACCTGTTACAGTCCACTGCCGCTGCTCAGGCATTTCCATTGAACATGGGCGACTGGCCATGCTGGTGGAAGGCACCCTTGAGCTGGCCCATCAGATTGATCAAGATACCCTGCGTTCCATTGAAGCCCTACGGCACACAAGTGTCATAATCTCCCTCTACACCCTGGAGGGGGAAGTACTCCTGCAAAATCCAGCGGCGCTAGATTGCTACGGTAATCCCCAACATCCTCAGCCATCCAATGACCATGCATTCTTGCGCCACTTTGTCGATCTAGAGCTTCGGTCGCAAGCCCTGACGGCTTTGGAAAGCGGGGAGGTATTCAGAGCCGAAGCCCAGGTGCTGACTCGGCAGGGCTTGCGTTGGCACGGTGTGGACGCCCGTTGTGTCAACGACCCTGTTACTGGGAAAGCCATGATCCTGGTGAATGAGCAGGATACCACTGCTCAGC
This sequence comes from Leptolyngbya sp. PL-A3, assembly GCF_039962325.1. Classification (NCBI taxonomy): domain Bacteria; kingdom Bacillati; phylum Cyanobacteriota; class Cyanophyceae; order Leptolyngbyales; family Leptolyngbyaceae; genus Leptolyngbya; species Leptolyngbya sp. PL-A3. Next base: position 46,090 of record NZ_JAMPLB010000038.1, on the reverse strand, counting down.
ATGAAGCTCTGGACGATCGCCTTCGGGCTGAAGCAGAACTTGAAGCCCAGCGCATCTTTCTCCGTCAAATTATGGATACCGTCCCCAGTTCAATCTTTGCCAAAAGCCCAGATGGTCGGTTTCAGGTTGTGAATCAAGCCAGCGCCGAAGTTCATGGCACAACAGTTGACGCCATGGTTGGCAAACACGAGATGGAGTTCAACCCCAACTTTGAGGCGGCTCAGCTGGAGCAGTTTTTGACAACCAACCGGGAGGTTATGGATAGCCGCCAACCTCAGCAAGAGATTCAGCAAATTACGACGGCTACCGGGGAAGTGCGGTGGTATCAGACCGTGATTCGACCCTGGGTGGATGCTCACAATCGCGCTCAAGGCATTATTGGTAACGCCGTTGATATTACAGAACTCAAACAGGCTGAAGTCGCATTGCGGGAAAAATCCCAGCGCTTAGCTACCATTATCACGGTTCAACAAGACATTGCCCTCAACTATTCCGACCTGGATGCGGTCATGGCTGTGATCGCCGAATACACCCAGGCTCTGACGCAAGCCACCGGAGCGGTCGTTGAATTACTGGAAGGAGACGAACTGGTTTATCGCGCCGGAAGCGGTGCCGCTGCGGATCTCATTGGCCTGCGGATTCAGCGAACCACAAGCCTGTCGGGGCGTTGCATTGCAGCAAAAGAAATTTTGCAAAGTGACGATACTGAAACGGATCCCCGAGTGGATCGAGATGCCTGCCGTCGCGTTGGCGCGCGCTCCATGGTTGTGGTGCCGCTTCTCTCCGCGGGTAACAGTCTTGGCGTGCTGAAGGTGTTTTCCCAAGTGCCCGCTGCCTTTTCAGAGCAGGATGCCCAAACCCTGCAACTGATGGCGGGTTTTCTCACCGCATCCATTCAACTAGCCTCTGAGTTCGCATCTAAAAATGCGCTAGTCCACGCGTTGCAGGAGAGTGAAGAGCGTTATCGCTCGGTTGTTAGTACTATGGCCGAAGGGATTGTGTTGCAGCAAGCCGACGGTCAAATCACGGCCTGTAACCACAGTGCCGAAGAGATATTAGGGCTGACGCAGGATCAGATAATGGGACGCACGTCCATTGATCCACGCTGGCAAGCCATTCACGAGGATGGGTCTCCTTTCCCCGGAGAAACCCACCCAGCGATGGTAACGCTTCGCACCGGTCACCCTCAGTGCAATGTTGTGATGGGAATTTATAAACCTAGTGGAGACCTCACCTGGATCTCCATCAATTCACAGCCCCTACTACAGCCAGGAGCATCTCAGATCTACGCTGTTGTGGCCTCGTTTGTCGACATAACAGCGCAAAAGCAAGCAGAAACGCATTTACGCCATCAGGCTGAGCGTGAGCGGATGATCTATGCGATCGCCCAACACATTCGCCAATCCCTGGATTTGGGCGACATCCTCAGTGCTACCGTTACCGATGTACGCCAGTTCCTTCAGACCGATCGCGTGATCGTCTATCGGTTCAACCCCGATTGGGGTGGCATTGTGGTTACTGAATCCGTAGCCCCAGGCTGGAATTCAATTCTCAACTTGGAAATTACAGATACCTACTTTATTGAACACCACGAGCAGGCCTATACAAAACAAGCCATTCAAGCCCGGGATGACATCTATACCGCTGGCCTGAATCCCTGCCATATTGAGATGCTAGAGCGGCTTCAGGTAAAAGCCAAACTCGTCGTACCCATCTGGCAGGGAGATTCCCTCTGGGGTTTATTGGTTGTCCATCAGTGCCAGGGGCCCCGCCACTGGACTTCCTTAGAGTGCGACCTGCTGCTACAACTGGCGACCCAGGTGGCGATCGCCATCCAACAATCCGAGCTATATGGCCAGGTACAGCATCTCAACGCCCATCTGGAATATCAAGTACAAGAACGCACGGCACAACTCCAACAGTCTCTCGATTTTGAAGCCCTTCTCAAACGCATCACGGATAGCGTGCGCGACAGCCTGAATGAACAGGAAATTTTGCAATCGGCGGTGCTGGAACTGAGCCGAGGGTTGGGAACTATCTGCTGCGATACGGGCATTTACAACGCCGACCAGACGACCTCCACTATCGCCTACGAATTCAATGGGCCCTTATCTTCGGCTCAGGGTGCAACGTTTGCGATCGCCACTGCTCCCCACGCGGAAGTCTACAAGCATCTACTGCAAGGACAAGTCTGTCAATTCTGTGACGTGGTTCCTAATCCCCTACGATCCCATGAAGCGCTTCTGTCGGTGTTGGCTTGTCCCATTGTGGATGATCAGGGAGTATTGGGTGATCTCTGGCTATTCAAACCCGCCGATGCTCTCTTTGATGTTGCCGAGGTGCGACTGGTGAAGCAGGTAGCCAATCAGTGTGCGATCGCCCTTCGGCAATCCCGCCTGTACCGGGCAGCCCAAACTCAGGTGGAGGAACTGGCCCGGCTGAATCAACTCAAAGATGATTTCCTCAGTACCGTATCCCACGAGTTGCGAACGCCCATATCCAACATGCAAATGGCGCTCCAAATGCTGGATATTTGCTTACGTCCTCTAGGGCTTTTTGAGCCTGAAACGAATGCCATCAGTAGCAATTTCCAAATTTTGCAAACAGAATGCAAGCGTGAAATGAGTCTGGTCAATGACCTGCTCGACTTGGCCCGCATTGACTCGGGTTCCGAACCACTCAGCCTCACGTCTATTCCCCTCCAGTACTGGATTCCCCATGTTGCTGAGCCCTTCACGCAGCGCACCTTCCACCAAAATCAACAGCTAGAAATTCAGATAGCTGAAGATTTACCAACCTTGACAACTGACTTTTCTTATCTGGAGCGGGCACTCACCGAGTTACTGCACAATGCCTTCAAGTACACCCCTCCCCAGGAAACAATCTCCATTTCAGTCTCTCCCTTTGCAGATGCTCATGGTGTCTCCCAGATCCATATCAAGGTCACCAATTCAGGGGTAGAAATTCCACCAGAGGAACGCGATCGCATCTTCGATAAGTTCTACCGCATCCCCAATAATGACCCCTGGAAACACGGTGGAACAGGCTTGGGGTTGGCTCTGGTCAAGAAATTGATAGAACAATTGGGAGGGACGATCTGGGTAGAAAGTGGTAATCAGCGTACTCAATTTATCCTACAGATCCCCTTAGAAGGTTAAGGTCATTTTTAGGAGGTTTCTGCCTAAGAATTTACCCAGGATATTGGGGGTAATTTCATTGTTGGAAATCTCCTTAAGTGCACTTCATGTATGCAGAAATAGCCGTTTCAGTTTCTCCTTAGTTAAGCTTAAGACGTGTTTTAAAGCTTGCTGAAAGGGTTGTGTTTTCGTGTGCAAAGCACACAAAAACACAACCCTAAGACTTACGCATTTATGTTGTGGGTGGGGTGCTTTGCACCCCACCCACAACATAAATGTACTACAGATAGCGAACTTGCGTAAGTCCTGAACCCTTTAAAGCAGGCTCTAATGAAAGCGAATGTGAGGATACCTGGGGGTATCATTTCCATGAAAATTTTGCTGCTTTATACTCTGTTTGATTTTATTATCTCGAATTAATCGTTTATAGGTTCGATAGGGGATATATTGCATAGGGTTATAACCTCCAAAGCGAAGCATTAAAACACATGCCCAGGAATATTTACCTTCTAAAATAGCGGTCACAATCTGTTCAAATTGTTCCGCACTTAAAGTTTTATCAGCATGATGATGACCATCCTTTATGTCGTTGAGGTTAGATAACTGGGGTAACATTCACACCTCCATTCAAAAGGAAAAGGACAGGAAGAAGCACAGACTTTTAAGTAACAAGTATCTGATTCAATTCGTCAAAATCGATTGGCTTCTTCAGGAAGCCATTAGCTCTTCTCCAAACCTGCTTCTCAATTTTTGGCTCGGCTGTTAAAAAGAAGAATGAAATATTTGCTGTTTGCTGGTCGCTGCGTATCCTATCCAGTATTTCAAATCCAGTCATCCCAGGCATATCAACATCACAAAAAACCATGTCTGGATGGTGCTTTTGAGCAATATCTAAGCCATCCTGGCCCGATTCGGCTGTCATTACATTAAATCCTTGAAACGACAGAAAATCAGCCAATAATAGGCGAAAGACAGAGTTTTCATCAATGATGAGGATTTTTCTCATGACCTCAGCGTTAAGAACAAATAAAAGGATGCAGCTGAACAGATTTCTGTTGTCTCTACCCACAATCCTGGATCAAACAACAATCTCTATGCGGCCATTTAAGGGGATTCTTTAAGCTCAAAATTGGCATTATTTGCCAACAGCGTCGGCAAAACCAGTAGGTTTTATTTGAGCGAACGTGAAGAAGTAATACTTCCGAACAGCAAGGACAAGTAGGCATCACAACATTGTTTTTTAAGGGTATTTACATGAAAAAAATTGAAGAAAAACACAGCACGTAGAATGTGCTTGTGTTTTTTATAAACAGGGTGAATGACGGCTTTCGTTTTCTGGAAGGCACAAACCCAGGATGACGAAGGATAATTTTCTTAAAAAAGTAGTAGGTCAATGAGTGTAGACGCAGGTAAGCCTGTTCTACGTCTAGAGTTGATTCGTGGTTAAACCATGAGCGAAAGAAAATCACTGAATGGCAGGATAGATTTCTGGTGATTGATATTTTGGATCAACCCTAAAACCTGTAACGGAGCATCATCTACCATCGCCATCGGTGTTTCCTGCGATCGCAACCAGCACCAAGTCCCATCCGCTCGCTTCATCCGGTACTCAATGGAAATGACTTCTCCGTCAGCCAATGTGAAAAGGCGTTGAAAATGGGCAGATAGAGCATCCAAATCAGATGGATGAATGAGTTGAGCCAGACCCATTGCTCCCATTGAGTGCATCTCCTGATCCGAATAGCCCAGCATGGCACCCAAAGAGCTACTGGAATACGTGTTGCACTGAGACGCCAGATCGTAAATGTAGATGCTGCTCTGGGTGGCATCAGCATCAGATTGACAATACTGTTTTAGATGCTCAAGCGTATGCAAAAGCAGCGTAGGGGAAGTATTTGGGGGGCAAACTTCAGAGATGTTAGACATGGTTACATCTGACTAAACGGCTAGGGTTCGAACAGGAGCATGATTCTGATAGCAACGTTATCCAGCCCAAGCTGACCCATCACGAATCCTGGTTTCAGGAAAGCAAAGGAAAACAGCTTACAAAAAACTTAAGCAAAGGAGGCAAATAAGTTTCTCTGCATCAGTCACCGAGAAGTTTTGATGGGTTGTCGCCATTCTTGGCCATAAGTTGTAAAAGAAGCGTGAAGAGCAGGGTACACTTTAATTTTCTTAACATGCCTCCTGTATTTGTTCAGATTAAAATATAAATGGTTAGATTTGCTACTAAATCTGAACGGTGTATGAAGCAGTTGTGATTCTACTACCGTTTAGTTTTTGAGAAGCTTAGGCATGTTTCAGCGGAAGTTAGCAGAGTTAAGCTAAGTAGAATTCTTGGGCCCAGTGTCTGTGGAAGTTTCTTCTGGCGTAGCTTTGCTGAGTAAGTCAATTATTCATCCCACGAATGATGGGCTTCTTTTAACAGGTGTTTTAGTTTAGTAAACTGCTCGAAAAAATCTTATCATTCTATCTTATTTTCTTGTTTTTTAAGCATCTCACCACTTTTGCTTCTTCTGGGGAATATGCTGGGTCTTCCTCAATAGTTCTTGAATCAAGCGAGTACTTCCAATGGGGGTCCAGCCATGAAGATTCTTGTTGTAGAGGATGACTCCTTGGTGGCAAAAACTTTAGGGGTTTTGCTTTCAACTAATAATTACTTTGTAGATCTATCTTCTAATGCTGAAAACGCTTCTCAAATGCTTTCAGCTTTTGAATATGATTTGATTGTGCTCGACGTCCTATTACCCGACATCAATGGTATTGAGTTATGTCAGCGACTTCGGTCTCAAGGTTACTCCATGCCAATTCTGCTGCTGACTGGGCAGAATGATACACAGCAGAAAGCGATCGCCCTCAACAACGGTGCAGATGACTACGTGGTTAAGCCCTTTGATCCCGAAGAGTTGATTGCCCGTGTTCAGGCCCTACTACGACGGGGATCTGTTGTCACCCAAACAACCTTTACCTGGGCCAGTCTTCAACTTGATCCCGTTGGGCATACAGCCATCTATGGCACTCAGCCTCTTGCCCTTACCCCGAAAGAATTTGCCATTCTAGAGCTATTTTTGCGGAATAGCCAACGCATCTTGAGCTCCAAAATTATTCTGGAACATGCTTGGACAGCTGCTGAAAATCCAGGAGAAGAAACCGTCCGCGTTCATATCAAAGAGTTACGTCGAAAATTAAGCACAGCAGGGGCTCCCGGAGATTTTATTGAAACCCTTTACCGGGTTGGATATCGGCTCAAACCATTAGAGTCGGTGTCAACGCCGCCCACTCCAACAACGTTGTCTCCATCGCCCCCAAAGACGCGTCAGCTACAACAGGATGCAGAGCCAACACGCACTGAACAGGCGACCCTGGTCATCACCCCATCCCCTGACACAGCAGCCCAAATTAAAGCATTACTAGAGCCTCACAATTTCCAGGTGGCGATGGTTACCGATTTAACCCATATTTGGACAACAGCAACCACGTATGATCCCCGTCTCTTCATTCTGGATAGCACGGTTGATGGCAAGCTCAAGGCCAACCTTGAGCTTTGTCAGCAAATTCGCCGGACACCACCCTGGCAAAACTTGCCCATCCTCATGCTGCTCCACGGCTCCAACGCCACTGTCATCGAGCAAGTATTTGCAGCCGGAGCCAGCGATTTTGTCAATTATCCTATCGTAGGGCCTGAACTCCTGGCTCGCACCCGCGTCTGGTTCAAAACGAGCCGATAACCCGATTCTCATATGCCTCGGTTGAATGTTTATCAGTGTGGCAAAGGCTTATAAATCCAACTGCTGAATCGATTTGAGTAATTCCTGAGTGTCATAGGGCTTCGATAAGAATACTTGTGCCCCTGCAGCGACAGCACTGTTTTTGTTGGCCGGTAAACCGCTTGACGCAATGATTTGAACCTGAGGATTGATCTGGCGCAAGGTACAAATAACGGTTAGCCCATCCATGTTAGGCATCATCAGATCAAGGAGAACAAGGTTAATATCGTGTTGATGCTCCCTGTAGAGGGCGATCGCTTCCGCCCCATCGGTAGCGGTCAAAGTACGGTAGCCACAGTCTTCCAGCACCGTTTTAACAACCTGCTGAACAGCCAGCTCATCGTCTACAAGCAGAATCATCTCCCCCTGCCCCTGGGGTAGAGCTTCTTCTACGTCCGCTTCCGGGGCTGTTGTTCCTTCAAGTGCGGGTAGGTAAATCTGAAACTCTGTTCCCTGACCGGGTTCACTACGAACCCGAATAAATCCACCGTGGTTTCTAACAATTCCTAACACGGTTGATAAGCCCAGACCCGTTCCTTTTCCTACCTCCTTGGTTGTAAAAAATGGGTCAAAAATACGCTCTATTAAATGTTTAGGAATGCCAGTTCCGGTATCGGTAATAGTAGTTACGACGTAGCTGCCCGGCTGCGCATCCAGGTTCATTTGAGCGTATCCCGAGTCAATGCAGCAGTTTTCAACTTCAAGGGTTAGGGTTCCGCCTTGGGGCATAGCGTCACTGGCATTAACACACAGATTAATAAAAACCTGATGGAGTTGAGTGGGATCTGCATGAACTGCATTGAGAAGCTGAACAGGTTGTTTCCACTGGATTCGAATGGATTTCGGCAACGTTTGCTGGATGATTTGCACAATTTCTTGCAGCACGTTCTCGACCTGAAGTGAAAGGCGCTTACCTTCCGTTCCCCGGCTGAAAGATAGAACCTGCTTAACCAGAGCCGCTCCACGATTCGCACTGTTAGACAGAATTTGCAACAGCTCAGGAAATTGCCCATCCAGATAGCGCTTTTGCGTTCCTAATAGGTGGGCGATCGCCAAAATTGGCGTAAATACATTATTCAAATCATGGGCAATGCCACTGGCTAACGTTCCTAAACTTTCCAGCCGTTGAGCCCGATAAAACTGAGCTTCCAATTGCTTCATCTCAGTGATGTCTGTCGAGATGCCACAAATTGCATAGGGCTTTCCGGAACTATCCCGTAGGGGAAACTTGACCGTGTAGAAGCTATGGAGGATGCCGTCCTCTAAAGGAATCCCTTCTTCTACCTGTAAGAGTTCATTGCCCTCCAGCAGCTGTTGATTTTGGGCGGCAAACCGATCTGCTATTTCCTGAGGCCAAAAATCATAAATACTCTTTCCCTGCAATTTCTCCGCCGTGCTTCCCACACATTCGGCGTAGCGCTGATTTACCAGAATGTGACGATTTTGAGCATCGATCATGTAAATCACCGTTGGGGAGTTATCGAGCAGCGCCCGGAAACGCTCCTCGCTCTCCTGAAGGGCTGCTTGCACCCGTTGTCGTGTGACCAGTTCCTGCCGGGTCTGCTGATAGAGTTCAGATTGTTGAATAGCGATCCCTACCTGAGCCGCTAGATGCTGAAATAGGTGAATTTCATCTGCTTGCCAATGCCGTGGGCCAGAACATTGATGGGCAATCAGTAAGCCCCACAGGTATTCGCCTTGCAGAATAGGGACAACCATACTGGCCCGAGCTTCAAAGGTTTCTAGCAGTTCTACATAGCAGGGGTTTATTACCCCCTCATAAACATCTGAAATGGTAGAAACACGCCCCTGGCGATATGCTTCGGTGTAGCGCTCATAAAAACAGGAGTCGAAAATGGCCATCGAAAGAATGGATGCCCATGCCTCCCCCACCGATTCCATCACAACACGCCCCTGCCCATCGGGCTCAAAGCGAAAAATCACGACCCGATCTGTGTTCAGGAGCTGCCGAATCCGTTCCACCGTACGGCTAAACACATCATTAACATCCAGAGATTGCCGAATGTACTGTGTCACCTCAGACATTAGTTGTTCCGAGGCCAGCTGCTTCTGTAGCGCGATTTCAGCCTGTTTGCGATCGCTAATATCAACGGCTGTACCAATAATGCGATAAATCTGCCCCTGTTCATTGTATTGCGGGGATAGGGTCGTCAATGTCCAGCGGGGCATTGCCTCAAACTCGTTACATTCCTCGTAGGTAACAACGGTTCCCTGCTGAAGGCAACGTTCATAATTTCGCCGCAATTTTGCGCCAATCGCGTCCCCAAATAGTTCCTCAGGAGTTTTGCCTCGCAATTGGTCATTGGTTACGTTTCCAAACTGTTCTGCCAGGGGATTGAAATCAAAATAGCGAAAATTTCCATCAGGGGTAACATCCAGCAGAAAGATAGCCTGGGCAGCATTTTGGTAGATGCTGTTGAGGAGGGATTCCCGTTGACGGCGATCGCTCACATCTTTCATGAAGCAGTAATGCCCAATGAAATGCTGCTGGTCGTCATAACAGGCCACCATATCCAACTGTTTGTAAAACAGGGAGCCGTCCTTTCGGAGGCCTCTAGCGTCAACAGTAACCTTGCCATCCTCCAACATTTTCTGGTAGGCCCTTCTCATAGCATCCAGATCACCAGGATGAACCGTGGCTTCCCAATTCATTCCAATCAGTTCATTCTGGGAATAACACAGCATTCTGGCATAAGCTTTATTCACGGAGATGTAATACCCCTGAGGGTCCAGCCGGGAGATTCCATCAACCGCATTCTCTAAAGCAACAGCGCGTTCAACAACCAGCTGTTCTAAACCATCACAGGCCGACTGAAGCTGCTGTTCTACCCGTTGGCGGTGGCGAATATCATGCAGCAGCCAGCAAAGGGCAACTTCAGAATTTTGTGGCTGTTCAAGTCGGCTAAGCGCCACCATGATTGGAAATTCAGGGGTTTCTCGCGGTTTAATTACCGTTTCCCAGCACTGGATAGGTCGCACCAGGGACAAACGGGCCCGAAAAGCTTCTTGCGCTCGAAACGATACAAAGTTGAGTAAGGGCTGACCAATCAACTCCGTTTGCGAGCTGCCCATCAAAATAGCAGCAGCAGCATCTGCTTCCAGAATCAGACCATTCTGGTCGGTTAGCAGGTGCCCATCCAAGGCCATTTCGGATGAATCGAGATACCGACGCCGTTCAAGATCCTGCATGGTCTGACACGCCGCCAATTCATCGTTCATCGCTGGACTTTCAGCTTTAGCGGAGGGATCGGATTTCATAGTCCATCTTTTTATATTAAGTGACGAGAGCAAAATTTAAAATAATACTCGTTTTCTCCTGGAAGATGAGATAGAAAGTTATTTTTCCTACATTTAGAATAGGAAAACCAAGGATGTCCAAAATCGATCAAATGTTCTTCTTAAGAATGAATTAGAGCTGATATAAAAAGCCAATGAGGGAGGCAAACTTAACTGGAGCAAGGAGGCGTAACTTGCTCAGATGTTCCAAATTTCTATTCGAGAGAATGCATAGCAACCAGGGAACGCATCCTGGAGTTGACTAAGCCGTAAGCCAGCAGAATCTGCCTATTGTAAATACAGCCCAGCCAAGTCCAGCTAGACACCAGACTTAACTCTGGTCCAGGTCAGCTAACCAACTCAATCTATTATTTTGTAACACAATAGGAAAATAGTTTAATCTTTATTGTTATAAACAAAAGATTTCTTAGCAAAAGTATAGCAAGTCTTATATTTGTACTCACCATGGCACAGTCTTCTGTCCATTAGTTTTAATTAAGCTGAGCCATTTAGTATTAAAGTACTGCTACATTTTTCCCAAACATAATATTATTTAAAGCATGGGTTCCTGACATAGCACTCGTACATTGTTTGTAGAATAACTTTGAAAGGTAGAATCGCCACAGACTTACTCACTCTTTAACAGCCATTTGCGTTTCCTACAAGTAGCTCAGCTGAATTCAACATAGGAGCAAAAAGACTGTATCACCTACGAAAGAAGCAACACAGCCTTTTTGCCCTTATGTTGAATCATGACTACCTAGTACGCTGAGGCAGAAATCCATCACCTATGTTTTGTGTGGGGTGCGAAGCCCCCCACACAAAACATAGGTTGCGAACTTAGGCCGCAGCCTACTAGTTAGCAGTTTGAATGGCCCTTGAAAAGCGCCTAATTCACCCTTCAAAAGCTATATATGAAAATTAGAACAAGCTGACTGAATACTCAAGAATATTCTATCCGAAGTGTTATTATGAAAGTCCTTTTGGGATTACTACTCTGTTAAGCTTTGAGGGAAGTTTATTAGATTGGTTGAGTTTCAATCACACTCAATTTTACACGGGGGCAAACAGGACGCATCCCCATTTTGCATCAAAACTTAGAACCCTCTTTTTTCATGGCTGTACAACGAAAAAAGAGGGTTCTGGGTTTTGGTCCTGAAGTGGTGGAAGAGGCGAGCATAGCCCCATGAAACTGTCTGAAACTATTAAGCTTCTACTTGAAGAATATACCGATCGCTCACTCAGTATCTCAACCCTGCTAGAACGCACTGGCGAGAAGGGATTTGGCGTTATTAGTATCATCCTTACGCTACCCTTGCTCCTTCCGGTACCCATTCCTTTACCCGGCATATCCGCGCTATTTGCAGCTGGTCCTACACTTATGGGATTCCAAATCGCCATAGGCTGGCATCAGCCTCGCCTACCTTCTCCAATCGCCCGATTAGAACTCACCCCCAAGCTATCGCGAGAACTTCTTAAAAACCTGACGCGCATTCTTTACCCAATTGAGCGTCTGTCTCGCTCTCGCCTGCTATTTGTTCGAGAGAATTGGATGTTGTATCGATTAGGAGGATTGTGTTTGTTCTGGAATGGGTTGCTAATGTCATTACCACTCCCCATTCCCTTTACAAACATGTTTCCCGCCTATACCATCCTCGTGCTGTCGATAGGCGTTCTGGAAGCTGATGGGTTTCTGATGCTGGTAGGATTTGGTATGACCATCGTAACGACTCTTTTCTTTTCCAGTATTAGTGGTGCGGCTCTAGCATTTTTCTTACACTTGGGCGATCGCCTCCAGTCTTTATAACAGTGAGCTTTTCCCTTGCTAACACGGTACTTGAAAAAGCCTATTTTGGCGTGCGCTTCGCGCACGCCAAAATAGGCACTCCAGCTTATCCTGAACTGGGGCTAAAATATTTCTGATAATATGACTCAACAATATATCCGACTTAAATTAAGTTGCGGACAACAATGGGAGAAATTCTGAATCATTGTTGAAAGGTGGAACCAATCCCAGCCTACTTATACTTTTCAACAACCATAGGGACCGACTGAGTAATCGGTGGAGGTGATGCATCTGCCCTCTGGGCTCGAAACATTCCAAATCGACACAGTCCCGTACCGAAAGCTAACCGCATCAGTAATAGGGTTGGCACTTCTCGTAACGACTTAATCAAACCTGTCGGCCCAAAACGAATCAGGCCACTGGGACGAGCAATCCCCTGCCAGATAGAGTCCAACCAAGATGGCAGAGTTTCCTGCGTCCAATCGGCGGTGGTCACAACTCCTTGAACCAGACCTGTGGCTTCCAACACTTCGGCAAACCCTTCGATACTGGAGAATGCAGGGTGCGCCCACTGGTCCAGTAACTGCCGCATCACCGGACGTTCCCAAGCATTTAAGGGGCTTTGGCGATCGTCCCGTTGATTCCAATCGGCTAAAACCAAGATACCTCCGGGTTTTAGTACCCGCATCAACTCTCGTGCAAAGATTGCTTTATCAGGCATGTGCGGCCCTGCTTCTACAGACCAGACCACATCAAAACTGGCATCTGGGAACGAGAGCGCCATGGCATCATCTACAAAAAACTGGGCGTCTACCCCTTTAGGCGTCAGCTCTCGCGCCCGCTGCACTTGCTGAGGACTAATGGTAATTCCCGTTACCGAAAACCCATAATCTCGAGCCAAGATGCGACTACTGCCACCAATACCACAGCCCACATCTAAGACTGTTGTGTGCGGCGGCAACTGGTCCAAACCGCCCCAGCGCACCATTTCATGAACAAAGTCGGCTTTCGCCACTAAAAAGTTTTTCCGTCGGGGTGGCGAGCCATAATGGCCTAGATGAATATGTTCGCCCCAGTAGAATTCCAGGATTCCGTCCTCAGTCCACTGGTCATAGGAATTGGCGACAGAATCAGAGGTCTGATAGCGGCGGGCCGTGAGCAAATAGAGACCAATGCCTACAGCTAACAGAGTGAGGAGAACCCCTAGAACGAACAGTAAACTCATGGAGGTGATACGAGATCCAACAAATCAGCTAGCATACCAAATTGGCAAAGGTTGCCGTATCCAGCGATGCCTAATCCTATATCCTAGAGATTATCACGGTTAAGAGCCGCTAGGAGTACAGCGATCTCTTTTCAGCAACTCTTGTCTATTTCTTTTATAGCCAATAATTCAGGGTAGTAGCTTGGAGAGTATCAAACGTTTCAGAAAACCCCTGCAAAGTGTTGTTCTAAGGCATATTCAGGGAGGAAATAGGTTATAAAGATGCAAAAAACGCTGTACTTCCTGCGCATCTTGCTTTTTCAAGCGGATTTTGAAGATTTGATGGGATATTGCGCGTATTGCTTGAATACAGTATTAAGACTTCAAGAAAACATACCGGAAGGTACGTAAACAGTTTGAGCTGTAGTGTATTCAGACCCTGTGAAGTTTGCTATACGAGATACAATGTACTACCCTGAATGGAGGATGATTTCATTAATATAGTCAGTGATGTTCCCTTGTTCCTTAGTCCCTACTTCCTTCATAGGTAGCAAAGCGAAGGGGATGGCAGTTGCCGCCACAATCGGGCATGATAGAGCCATGCGTTGCTCTGTTTAGAACATAATTTTATCTGTGATTGATTCATGAGTAGCACTTCGACTTCCTCTCAAGAGATAGTCTCCACCCTAAGACCCACTAGCCCTTATCATCCCATTGCCCTTTACTGGGAAGCGCAAACCGGCATCAACCAGGAAGGTCAGGGTACTCCCGCCACTCGAAAGCAGTTACAGGAAGCGATCGCCCAAATCGTCCGACATCAACTATCGAACGACGGTATCCTCTCAGTTTTAACTCCGGGGGCTGTGGTTAAGCTGGCCGACGGCTTGTATTGGTTGAACCAGGATTGGCAGGTTCTTTGCCTTTAAAGTCCATTTTGGTGGACCGGAAAATGAAGAAACCAATCGTGCGCGGTGCTTTACACCTGTGCGCGATTCGTTGTTTAGTTCTTACACTTTTATAAAATTAAAGTTCAGAGCATTCCTATTGCTGTCCCGAAGTGGCGGCAATAGCAATGTTCTATCTCTGTTGCATTTTTTAATATTTCTCACAAGAAACTTACAGTTTCTTTTGTCTAGGAGTGATTGGAGAGCGATCGCCCTCCAATCACTCCTAAGAAACACACCTCTTTCTCTCATATTTCACTGAGTGAAACTATGGAATCGTTTCACCCAGCAATGTCTTGCGAAATACAAAAACTTAGTGTTTTTGAGATACCGTACACAACAATCAAGCCGTTGATAGCTCTGCCTGTAAAGATAAACCACTGACCTACAGCAAGGAGTCTAAAGATAATCTGCAAGTTCGGCCAGGAGGACAACTCAGTTCTTTAGCCGGACCTCAATCTTGGATCGTTGTATGCCTTCACGGTAGCCCTCTATAGGTTGTTTGTCTTACTACAACACGTCTCGGCGATGACCAATGTTTATTCTGAAGCACATTTCTTAACAACTTTAGAATAAACGCCGACCTTTTTGTCTTCAAAGAATCTAGTACGCTGAGGCGGAAATCCATCACCTATGTTTTTGTGTAGGGTGCTTCGCACCCTACACAAAAACATAGGTTGCGAACTTAGGCCGCAGCCTACTAGGTAGATGTTTGGGGATTAGGACCTACTGTAAAACTGGGTAAAGACTCTTTAACGCCCCAAACGGGATCAACACCCAAACGACCCAATAGCTATCTCTTGAGATTCTGAGAACACGGGATTAAGTGAGTAAGACGGTCTTCTCAAAATGACATTATAGATGAGGCCGATATTCCTAAAATCTATTTCCAACAGTGTTTCTTCACGCAGCTTGAAATAATTTTTGAAAGGTGAGGGTAAATCATTCCACTTTTTAGAAACTATTTAAATTTCCACGCAAAATACAAGTGTTGAGAATAGCTATAGTAGGGTAATGAGATACCATTAGGTACAGAAAATGGAAATAAAAACGTCACCTGAAAACATTAATTTGGATGCTTATTTCCAACGCATTCATTATAGTGGCGATCGCACTCCTACCCTTGAAACACTACAAGCAATACATTTGTGTCATACAAAAGCGATCGCTTTTGAGAACCTCAGTCCGCTACTCAAACAGCCAGTACGCCTCGACTTAACCTCCTTGCAGTCAAAGTTAATTGACCAAGGTCGTGGAGGCTACTGTTTTGAACATAACTTACTGCTGCGATCGGTTCTGTTGACGCTGGGTTTTCAAGTAACCTGCTTGGCAGCACGCGTATTATGAAATCTTCCAGAAGAAATCATTAATCCGTTGACACACATGCTGCTGCGTGTTGACATTGGTTCTCAGCCCTACATCGTGGATGTAGGATTTGGCGGGTTAACCCTGACTGCTCCGTTAGCACTTATTCCAGATCTGGAGCAGAATACTCCTCATGAACCGTTTCGTTTATTTAAATCCGAGAGCACTTACATCTTGCAGGCTAAGTTACAAAGCGAGTGGAATTCTCTATACCGCTTTAATCTTCAAGAACATTACTTACCTGATTATGAGGTCAGTAATTGGTATGTATCAACTCATCCCAATTCGTTATTTGTTAACTCCCTTATCCTTGCAAGACCTGACACTCAGTGCCGTTACGCATTACATAATAATAAATTCACGATACGTTATTTAGACGGTAAAACAGAGCATCATACTTTAAGTACAACTGTAGAGTTACACAACATTCTTGAGAAAGAATTCTTGCTAACCTTGCCTGCAACGACTGATGTTACCTCTGTTCTCGATCGCTTTGTTTAGAGCATGTTTTAAAGCTGGCTGAAAGGGTTGTTTTTTCGTGCGCATCTCGCACGAAAAAACAACCCTTAAACAGACTCTAACCTTCTCTAAGAATGGCAGTTATTTGCCAACCTGGCCATTCTCCTGGCTTTGCGCCATTAAATAGACAATCACCTCGTCAAGAGACTGAAAAATTCCATCAGGGCAGCTAGCGTCTTTCTGCTTAAGAACATAGCCCTCCAAAGAATGGGTTTCGGAGGTGTAAAGCTGGTAGCCAGAATTAGCGGCAATCTTTTTGATCGTCTCGAAAACAGTCATGCAGCGATCTGAAGTGTAGGGATTACCTCCATCAAAGCCTGCGACTTGGTGTACTTATATCTTCTTTTAGATACATTTCTTAATACTCCTGTTTAGGTAGACAACTGGGATACAGTCATTTTTACAATTAGTAGTCTCCCCTAAAACCGCTAAAAACCAGTATTTTCAGGTTTTCTTCTAGCAGCAATAGGTTCCGCATCATCATGAAAGGAAATCTCTGCATAGAATTTACCCGTGATGTGAGTGCTTTGCCCGCTTCGCGGGCAAAGCACTCACATCACGGAGGTAATTTTATTACTGGAAATCTCCAAAGCAAAGGAATAACTGGAGCGCTTTAAGCGTATCAGTGGTTTTAGAGGTTTCCATGTTCTTCTCAATACCGCTGATGCACTTGAAACGTGGCCAGGAATTAAAGAAAACTCACAGAAACCCATTAAGACAGACAAAAAGCTCTGATAAAAAGAAAAATTAATTAATCTTTAAGTACATTTTCTTAATGTTTGCTTAACTGAGGCTGACTCTGCCGTATATTCTTTTGTATCAACAATCACAACAAAATCTGCATCTCCAACTCTTTAAAATCCATTCTAAGGAACTACAGATATGGTCCCTGGTGCTTGGTTAGTTTCGAATGACGGCACTCGTTACCGGGTGCTTGAGATTGTTCAGGGAACAATCTCGCTCTGTCCTGTTGGCCGCTCCACCATTGTTGCCTATCGCTTGAGCGATCTTGCTGCACGATTCGACCTGGAACATTTGCCCTAAACAGTAAGCGCGTCTGATTTTAGATAACGGTGTGTTCAATTAGTTTGGAATCCTGTTGATGAAAGTCTTAATTATTGAAGAAGGTTTTAATGACTCCCCAAATGTTGGAGCCATTCTGGAAAAAAACTATAGCGTTTTAACCGTTTCCACTGTCGAGAGCAGCCTGGAAATTATTCAAAGAGAACGGCCAGACATGGTTTTTTGGGGGCCTAATCTATCAGGTAGTAGTACAGATCGAGTACTTGCAACCCTCTCTGCAACATTGGCAGAACTGAATTAATCTGGCCTCGGGTTCTTATTCCGCATTGCAACAAGACTCATGGCACTTCAAACAGAACCACCCTTTAACGTCGCAAAGGGTGGTTCTGTTTTTGCAGTTAGTAATGCACGGCTTAAGTTTGCCTGTGTTGAAATCAGGAATTTCAGAAAATCTTTCTCGAGGGCTAATAAAAGAGAGAGTGGAAGCAGAACCCCACTCTCTCTTTTGGTTTCGTCTCGGAACTAATAGCTACGAAGTTACCGCCGCACTTTTCCAGCAAATCCAGAGGCTTTAAACTGCTCCAGTTTTAGGGGAGTAGCCTGGTTTTCTGACACTGAAATCCGCAGTTCAAACTCTCCAATCCCTGGTTGTACTTCCTCAATGGAACCAAGACGCGTACGGTTTTGCATAACTGGGTTATCATTCGCATCGAGAATGCGACCAAAAATATCAGCATTGAGTACTGGACGCCCCGAAGTATTTTCGGTTTTGCCATACACAATGAAGCAGTTAGCAGCCAGGGCTGCACCACCTGGAGTAACCGCTCCTTCTGCTAGCTCTGGCGGGCACTCACGATAGTTCAGATCAAACAGGCGGATCTGAGTTAGCGCCTGGGCAGTACCAGCGGGCAGCCAGAGAACCAGCGTTAAGAGTGCGATCGCCCCCCACGCTGCTAACCGCTTCAGGCCAAAAGAAAGTTTAATTTGCATAGCAACTATAGAAATGAAACAACGGAGGAATGCATCGCTCAGCCTCGATGATTGGTTGCTGGAGCATTTCCTAAATTCTCGCGTCAAACGGCCTGTCCGTACAGGCACTTCACTTCGCATTTTATACTTATTGCTAGTGTCGCGTTAGTTAGGACATCAGAGGCAGTGCTGCCACTCGTTCCTATGTCCTAACGGGCGCGAAGGTTATACGTATTCAGCTATTCCAGTAGCGAACCCTTGAGAAGGGCGCGTTCTTAGGTCAAAATGTCTTCATAACCCTGTTTCGGTAGGTGATCGCGATGTTAGACACCGACTGGGATGACATTCTTAATGCTGCTTTCGCAGAATGCGAGGCGCTGGGGCAACCGCTGAACGCCCAGCAACAAATGATTTTGCGTCAGGCGATTGCCCGTATTACTCAGCAAAGCAGCACTTTAGCCCCAAACCCCTTAGAGGAATTGACCCCCGAGGAACGCCAGACCCTACTGGACTTCATCCAGGAACAAGACCAGCTTAATCGTCCCTGGAAAGCACAGTTATTGAATGATTGGTTGGCCGGACATGATTCTGGAAGGGTGCAATTTTTGCGAGATGCTTACGGTTTAGCCTGGTTGGAACGAGTACAACCAGAACATGTGCTAGCCTATCGCCAACCCCAACGATTACGGGTGGGCGATCGCATTGAAGTCGCTAATAATCTCTGGGAATGGGTGCAGGAAGATGGCCCCTGCATACGGGAATGGGTTCCCTGCACCGTTATCCACGTCGAAGAATTTCCCTCCGAAGAACGCCCGATTAATCGGTGTACTGTGCGATTTGATAATGGGATGGAGTACGAAATTCAAGGCATTTACGACTGGAATCGTTATAACTGGCGCTGGTGTGCTGACATGACTGGCTAGTCGACCTAACCAGAGCGTCAAGGACGGTTTCTTACCCCTGTTTCAACCGTAAAAAGGCTTTATGATCAGAATCATGAAGTTTCATTGAGCTGCGTTCCGTGACCATTTCTGCAATTCCCACCTCTCAAATCGAGTTCTCCACCTGGAATTGGCAAGGCCACCGTATCCGCTACACCGTTCGGGGACAGGGCACTCCTATCGTCCTTATCCATGGCTTTGGTGCCTCTATTGGCCATTGGCGGAAGAATATCCCCGTTCTAGCGGAAGTAGGCTACCGGGTATTTGCTATAGATCTACTAGGCTTTGGTGGCTCCGATAAACCCGCTCTTGACTACTCTTTGGAACTCTGGGAAAACCTCCTGGCAGACTTTTCAAGGGAATTAATCCAGGCTCCTGCCGTTTGGGCGGGCAACTCTATCGGTGCCCTCTTAGCTCTCATGATGCTGGCTCACCATCCTGACTTGAGCCGGGGCGGAGTACTCCTTAATGCTGCCGGGGGTCTAAATCACCGGCCTGAAGAACTGAACCCGCCTCTCCGAATGGTCATGGGCACGTTTAGCCGAGTCGTTAGCTCCCCTGGTTTTGGCCCATTGATGTTTAATCTAGTGCGGCAGAAATCACGCATTCGCAGCACTTTGCAGCAAGTGTATTGCGATCGCACCGCCGTTACCGATGAACTCGTAGATATCATCTACGAACCATCTTGCGACCCGGGTGCCCAGCAGGTATTCGCCTCCATCCTCACCGCTCCTCCCGGCCCTCATCCTTCAGAATTGCTGCCCAAAATCACTCAACCGCTTCTAATTCTCTGGGGCGCCGCTGACCCCTGGACGCCTATCTCAGGCTCCAAACTCTACCAGATGCTGGCAGAGCAAGAACCTGAACGAATTCAGTTCGCATCTATTCCCAATACTGGCCACTGTCCTCACGATGAGCGTCCCGAACAGGTGAATGCCTATATCTCGGACTGGTTGAAGGGACTCGAATAGTTGCACCCGAGCGATCGCCTCATCAACTACCTCACTATCGAAAACTCATCCCCTGATTCTTCGCTCCCTTGCCTTTATGCCTCTGCCTACCGTCATCCTCCCCGGATACCTTGCCAGTGCCCTACCCTACCGTGAAATGGAAACGGCCCTTGAGGACTGTGGAATTTCTGTCGCCACAGTACCCCTGCGACGGCGTGACTGGTTACCAACTCTGGGAGGACGTTCAGTACGTCCTATTTTGGAACAGTTAGATACAACCGTCCGCCAAATACAAGAACGGACCGGGAGCGATCGCATTAATCTCGTTGGCCACTCGGCAGGGGGATGGATTGCGCGGATTTATCTGGGAGAAGTGCCTTACCAGGTTCACGACACTGACTCTGCTTACACTTGCCTTTGGAAAGCGCACCCAAACGTTGCCACTCTTGTCACTCTGGGCACCCCCCATGTAAGCCAGGAGCGTTGGACGCGTCGTAATCTCGATTTCGTCAAAAATAATTACCCTGGCGCATTTTATTCCACGGTGCGCTATGTCTGCGTGGCAGGCAAATCAATTGAGGGCGATCGCTTTCGCAACTGGTTTAGCTATAGCAGCTATGAACAAACTATAGGTCAAGGCAATGCCTGGGGAGATGGCATTACCCCTATCGAAGCTGCTTTGCTCGACGGAGCTGAGAACCATGTTTTAGATAACGTGGTGCATTCTCCTCGACCTGGCAAACTTTGGTATGGTTCCCCTGAAATTGCTCGAGCGTGGGCACAGTTCTTGTAGCGACCATGATATTTCAACAAAGAGAGGGAGAGGGAGAGGATTCGTCTTCTCTTTGTTGCCTATTAGATAAACTCAAGTGCCCATTTTTGCGTGCGCTTCGCACATACGAAAATGGGTGTTTTTGAGGGTCGGGCATTGTGCGGTACTCGAAAGCATCCTTAAGCAGAGCTAGGGTTAGATAAAGGATGTGAGGAGTAAAATCTACCACACATCCTTTATGCAAGATTCTTTTTGCCTATGAGCGGCCCGGAGTGGCTAGATTTCGGAAGCGAGTAAACATCGGCTCAAACAGAACCTTGACAGTACCTACCGGACCGTTCCGGTGTTTGGTTAGAATAATTTCCGCAATCCCACGATCCGGAGTATCAGGATTATAGTACTCGTCCCGATACAACATGATGATCAGGTCGGCATCCTGTTCAATGGAGCCCGATTCCCTGAGGTCCGACATCATGGGACGCTTATTGGTTCGGGACTCAACTCCTCGGCTGAGCTGAGAGAGTGCCATGACGGGCACATTGAGTTCGCGAGCCAGAGCTTTGAGCGATCGCGTCACCTTTGACAACTCTTGCACCCGGTTATCACCGCCGCTGCCTTCCATCAACTGCAAATAGTCGATCAGCACTAACCCTAAGGCTCCTCCCTGTTCCGCCTGAAGCCGTCGCACTTTCGAGCGCATCTCCGTCACGGAAATATTGGGTGTGTCATCAATAAAGATCGGCATTTGCGACAGGGAACTGATGGCGTGGCCCAGCGGTTCCCACTCATTCTGACTCACTCGGCCCGACCGCAGCCGCCCACTCTCAATCTGCGCTTCACTGGAGAGCAGACGATAAACCAACTGCTCCTTCGACATCTCCAAGCTAAAGATTGCCACCGGCAATTTATGAAATGCTGAAATATTGCGAGCAATATTCAAACAAAAGCTAGTTTTCCCCATCGCTGGGCGAGCCGCGGTGATAATCAGGTCAGAGCGCTGGAATCCCTGCGTCATGGCATCTAGATCATAGAAGCCACAGGAAATCCCTGGCATGACCATGCCCGCAAAGCGTTCCTCGATATCTGAAAACGTGGCAGTCAGGATATCGGCGGTAGGAATCAGACTTTGATTGGGTCGCGATTGGGTGATACTAAATACCTTCTGCTCCGCCTGGTCCAAAACGGATTCTAAAGGGGATGCGGTTTCGTAGGCCAGATAACTGATCTCAGTCCCCACCTGAATCATCTTTCGCCGCAGGTATTTGTCGGTGACCAGTTGAGCGTATTGATCAATGTTGACAGCACTGACCGTCCGATCCACCAACTGAGCAATACGGCTCTGCCCGCCCACCTTATCGAGAACACCTCGATCGTGCAGGGCAGTTGAAACCGTCATCAGATCTGTGGGTTTTCCCTGACTATAGAGCGACAGAGCCGTCCGATAAATTTCCTGGTGGGCACTGATGTAGAAAGCATCAGGACGCAGCAATTCTGCTACCCGGCCAATGGCCTCTGGATCGAGCAAAATCCCGCCCAATATCGCCTCTTCGGCATCAATATTCTGGGGCGGCAGGCGATCGCTATAGGCCTGAAAGTTCAATTCTTGAACCATAACCAGTCCACCGGATAGAGAACCAGAAGGGGTGCATTTCAGATTAGCATCTCTTACCCATCTGTAGTAGAGAGAAACGGATCTTTTTCAGAAAATAACACTAGATACAGAGCCTTACTCAACCTGAATAAGTAACAGACAGGTGGCTCAACTCTAGAGCCAGTTCGGCTTTGCTCACCTACTGAAGATTATTCATCACCCTCAGTGCCTATAAAAAGACCCTGCAACTATTGTTGCAGAGTACAAGTGAACTAGTCCACTATTTCGAAGAATCTTTATGCTTCGGCTTCGCCAACTACCGAGAGGTTGAGGGTTACAACCACTTCAGGATGCAGTTTCACTTGCACCTTGTAGCTGCCAACTTTGCGAACTTCGGGCACTTCGATTTCGCGACGATCCAGCTCCAGCCCAGTCTTCTCTTTAACAACTTCGGCTACTTCCCGATCCGTCACCGAGCCGAAAATGGCATCGCCTTCCCCAGCCTGTTTGGCGATGGTCAAAACGCCCAGCTTCTCCAGCGTAGCCTTTTGAACTTCGGCCTCTTTCTTCAACTCCAACAAGCGCTGACGCTCTTGCTCACGCCGCCGCTCTACCTGCTTCAGGACTCCGGGGGTTACATTCACCGCCAGCCCCTGAGGCAATAAATAATTCCGTGCATAGCCGGGGGCGACTTCCACCAGGTCGCCGACCTTGCCCAACTTGCTGACATCTTTGTTAAGTACTAACTGAACCCGCTTAGCCATGAACTTTCTCAGATAGACCAGTTTCGGATTATATCGAAGAAGATAGGGCGATCGCAAGCTTTATTTGAGAATTACAGCAATTCTCATTTTGGAATCAAGCCCGAGACCGCGAGAATTAAGCAGGTAGTGGGAAAAATTAGTTTTCTCCACTATCTGCACTACCACTGATCCTTCTTCCCCCGTAATCGGGCAAACGTCTGGATAGGGTCGTGGCTTTGCATGGCTGTTTGTAGCACCGGTTCATCCCAACGCAGAAATGGATTGGTAAATTTTTCAACGCCCAAGTTGGAAGGCACCGTAGGTTGAGCTTGCTGGCGGAGGACCTCCACCTCAGCCAGGCGTTGCTCTAAGACAGGGTTATGGCGATCCACAGAATGGGCAAACTGCAAGTTTTTTAGGGTGTACTCATGAGCACACCAGACCCGTGTACTGTCAGGTAGCGATCGCAGTTTGCGTAGGGACTCCACCATTTGCCCAGGCGTTCCCTCAAATAGCCGGCCACATCCTCCCGCAAACAGGGTATCGCCACAGAAAAGCTCCCCTGTTTCCCCTGGATCTTCTGGTCGAAAATAATAGGCAATGTGGGCACAGGTATGCCCTGGAACAAAGTAAACGGTTGCTTCGCGATCGCTAAACATGACGCGATCGCCCTCCTGTAAAAACACCTGCTGGCGTGGAATACGGCCCCGATCCTCAGCGCCTCCATAGACAACAGCATCAGGAAATTGCTGCAATAGCTGAGTATTTCCACCAACGTGATCACCGTGGTGATGAGTATTAAAAATAGCGACCAGGGTTGCTCTTAACTGCTCCAGTTCCTTCAAAACGGGAGCCGCTTCCGCTGGATCAACCACCGCTGCCTGCTGACGCTCTGGATCATGCAAAAGAAAAATATAATTATCCGACAGGGCCGGAATGCGATAAATCTCCACCCGCAATTCCTCGGAAATAGTTCATTGAAACTTCAACCAAGTCTTACCCATCCTTTGCCTGTTCAGCAAGATCTTCCGGAAGAATAGAACATAGGAAGCATCAACACGTTCCCATCTGGCTCTTCTCACAGTCAAGCGGGAATATATTGAGTGATTCAGCATCTAGGGACGCATTAGGAGCAACGTTACGCATGATTTCGTCAAACACCGAGAGACCCAACTCCAATAACTCTCTGGAAATCAACCATATTTTAGAAACAGGTCAGATCAGCCGCAAGGACCACCAGAGCCTCATGACGGCACTTCTATCCGATAGTCGACTGAATGATGGCGATCGCCGTCGCATTAATCAAGTGTTTGATGCCTTACGAACGGGAAAGATTCGACTAGTTTAATGACCAAAATAGAGGGGGCTAAGCCCCCTCTATTTTGGTCATTAAACCTGTATTCCCCTACTTGAAGCAGAATACAGGTCTTGCTCTTTGTAAAAAGCATTTAAGCAATAAGCTAATAGTGTTGTGAGACCTTGTGCTTCGCACAGGTTTTCACAGCACTCCATCGTTTGGAAAAACAAGACTCAGGAAAACCTGAATGGTTTTCCTGAGTCAAGGGTAGACGCTAACGCTTTAGAAATTAGCGAGCTGCCAGCATCGTCATAGGATTAACAGCACCTCGCTCAGGCATGTGGATCTCGAAGTGCAGGTGAGGGCCAGTACTATAGCCCGTGCTGCCCATCTCGGAGATCTGATCACCTTGAGCGACTTCCTGACCACGCTGCACCAACAGACGACTGTTGTGAGCATAGCGAGTCATGCTGCCATCGGGATGGCGGATGTCTACCATGTAGCCATAGCCACCGGAGTTCCAACCCGCATATTCAATTACTCCCGGCGCAGCAGCATAAACAGGAGTTCCCACAGGAGCAGCAATGTCAATTCCCCGGTGCATCCGACCCCAGCGAGGACCATAGCCAGAAGTCAAAACGCCCCGAGCCGGCCAAGCATAACCTGCAAAGATGTTCGAACCCTGAGGCAAGAAGGCATCTGCGGCAGGGAGAGGTGGCAACTCAGGAGCTACCATCCGACCAACAATCGGTTCGAGTAACGGCGCGTAATTCTCAGAGCCGATAGGAGCTGCAGCCACCACTTGAGGTTCTGTAGCAGAATCAGTCGCAACGGCATCTGGTTTCCGTTCCGTAGCCCGCTCCTGCAACTCTTCTGTCGACAGCTGAGCATCGATCACCTCGGGAGCAGTGGTTGGAGCCACTGCCGCAACACGCTGCTGATCAGAAGACGCTACCGAATTCGAACGACGGCCAACAAAACTGGAGGCAATTAGAGTCGGTTGCTGAGCAGCAGAGGGCACCTCAACTCGCTCACTGGAGTAGCGAGTTTGGAGGTCAGATACCTCACTTGCTAACTGAGCCGCGTAGAGGTTGCTTCCTCCCACAGCCGGAACTGTAGAAGCTTGCAAAGCTTCAATCGGAGGCACAACTCCTGAAACCTCAGGCGTTGAAGACTCAACCGCAATGAATTCCGTCGAGAAAACCGCGCTGTTGGAGGAAACAATTGGTTCCGGGCGGGACAAGTTCTCCAAAGCACCAGACGGAAGCGCTGCCACTTCAGGCACAGAAGCCTCAAATCCTGAATCCTTAGTTAAGGGTTCAGCAGAAGACGCCCCTTCAGGGTTGTATGCAATGGTCAAAGGTAAACTAGCTGACTGTTCGACGCGGGTACCACCAGGAATATGCAACTCCTGGCCAGCCCAAATGCGATTGGGATTCGTCAACCTGTTCTCTGTAATGAGCGCTGCTGAGGAAACACCGTAAGCTCGAGCGATCGCCGCCACTGTCTCCCCTGGGGCAACCCGATGAACAGTAGACCGAGGCGCAGGGGACACCGTGGCCGCTACCACAGAAGGGCGCACCACTTGGGGGAGTTGAGCTTCCGGCTCAGCAGTAGGAGCCGACACATTAACAAAACCATGAGGCAACTGAGCTTCCTGAGAAACCTGGGGCACTCGGATAGCCTGATGCACTCGCAGAAAGTCAGGATTTTGCAGATCGTTTAGGGAAATTAGGGTCTGTCGAGAGACGCCATGGTCGCGGGCAATGGAGTCAATCGTATCACCAGGCTTCACCCGATAAAGTACGGTTCCCGATAGCTCCGGAGGAAGCATTTCAGGAGTCGTGTCGGGAGCGATCGCTTTAGGAATGTTCGCTTCGGGAACCTCTACAGACTCTGGGGCAACCCTTGAGCCTGATAGGCTTTGCTGGAGCTGGCTTCGCTGATATCTCAGGCGCTCGAGAGACGTATCTCGATCCATGCGCAGCTGTTCAAAGCTTCCTTCAGGAGAAACGCCCTCAGCTTTTTCGAGGGCGTTGGAAGAGGGACTATCGGTGCTGAGAGAACCTGTGACTTCACCCACAGACTCAGAACGGGTAATCTCATCGGAAGCAGCGGCGGGCTGTAACAAGTCGCTAGAATCAACGGGAACAGGAGCCGACTCTGCCTCTGCCGTTTGGGGCTCAGCGGCCACTGCACGACCATCGTGGCGAGGAATTAGGAGCCCGGATGCTCCCATAGAGATAGCCAAGCCAATCATGGCGGCTGAAGTACGGGCGCGACGGGCGCCGCCGGGATTGCCCGGCTTACTTATCTCCGTCGGCAACTCTCCGGAATACGATTGGTCAGCAGCGGGCTGAACCTTCTGCGGAACTACGCGTCTCAAAGAAAAACCTCCCTGTGAACGGCGTGTAACTGTCCTATAGTTCAAACCGTGGCCCTGAACTTAGTGACAGGGATCACACGAACGAACGATTCAGATCACTGACAAAGGCTTACGGCTAGGTAACATTACCTTCACTCGTTAGCTTAGACAAGATTACACCAGACTTAAGAAAAATCAACACCTGCTTGGAAACAAAATCGAAAGCAATGTGTTAACCGACATTCCTGAATCGATGAAACAACTGAACTAGCAAGGTGCTCACCGGATCCAGAAAGCATTCAGAAACTGCCAAACGCAACACCCTTTAGCAAATCTGAATTACAAGCTTAGCTTTTTACCTTTTGCAAACACCCCTTGTCAACTCTTAAGGGCTTTTCTGCTTTAACACCGAAAGCCAAAATCCTTATTCAGCAGAGCTTTCAAGCTTTTTTCCAAATTACTCACACCCAACCTAAAAGATCTTTTCCAGAACCCAATGGCTGTCTTTTTGCAGCACCTGGATAGTAATTCTGGCTACAGGCTTGAAGGAAGTATTCGCCCCAAACCTGTTTTTACGAGCATGCATTTACCCTTTTTTACGAAGTGCCAATACACCCTCTTAACCGCTTTAGCTTAACGCGCATTTCCAGACTTGTTTATTGGGATTTCTTATACAAGACTAGGTGGCAAGGTATTGCAGACTACTGAATTTCTATTTCTATAAGTCATGCGTATTTTCCCCTTATTGTTTCCCTTTAAACGAAGGATCCTCCGGGAAAACAGTCATTTCTGGTTCAAAAATCTTCGCTGCCAGTAGCAAGGCTGTACTCCATGAAGCGCTGCGAAAAGCTCAGGGATTTTACGGAGACGGTCTATGAATTTCCAATCAGCTATACAGTAATAGATGGTTTTGCTGGCTTTCCTAGCATGAAAATGGACAGCTTGTTGCGCGTCTCTCAAAGCACACCTGTCGCTAACGGTATAGGTTTTAGATGTTGCCACTTCCTGGGGTGAGAAACTTCATTCCTTACATTGGGCTGCTAAGTAGCTTTAGCAGTGACCCATATCCATGCGGTTCTACCAGTATGTGAATTTAATATTTAGGTTGATCTGACACGTTCTGATCGGGGTCTTGCACGAACGGCTAACCAGAAGGTGCCACACCAATGCTCCACCTATATAGGGCAACAGAAGTAGGTAAATCCCTGTAGAAGCATTGCTGGGCGGAAGACTTAGGTTTTCTACGCAGCAATACTTCTACAGGGATTTATCAATAAAGCTTACGTTCATTCAGGTCAGTTGATTCAATTGTCGCTTCGCTTCAAATAAGCCAACGGCAACACTCACGGATAGGTTCAGGCTCCGCACTCCTACCTCTGCCATAGGAATTCGCAAGGTTAGATCGCAAGCTTGCAAAACCTCCGGGGACAACCCCGTAGTTTCTGCACCAAACAGGAGCCAGTCGTCAGCTGCGTAACTGCACTTAACATAACTACATTTTCCTGAAGTGCTGAAACCTAGAAGACGGCCTGAAAACACTGAGTGGTACTGTTGGAAGTCAGCGTAGGTTGGGTGGTAATGCAGATTCACATAGCTCCAATAGTCTAAACCCGCACGTTTCAGGTAGCGATCGCTAATTTCAAACCCTAAAGGCCCTACCAAATGTAGCTCTGTGCCTGTCGCAGCACAGGTTCGAGCAATATTTCCAGTATTGGGAGGAATCTGAGGATTAACAAGAACAACACGGGGCATAACGAGGAGCAGCTCAAAAAGATCAACGAAGGATTAATAAGTTAAGCCTATGAAAAACGCCACGGCCCTTGGGATGAGTTATTGGATTTTTTAATCAATCCATTTATAGATTCCTTCCGGATGAAGAATACCCAGGGTTTTGCCTATTCATAGGCTCGGCTTAGGGGCTTTAAACCGAACTAGGCAGCGAAAGAGGTTAGGGATATATAGGTAACTCTAATTCTTCAGCTCCCTTTCGTTCATAAAAGCCCGTAGGAAGCCATAGTGCAATGGCTCCCATAAAGCAGGCAAGATCGAGACGATAAAACCCCTATCGCGGAAGAAACCAAACGAACTTGAGGCTAACGTGATGCTTTTGAGCCTCGATAAATGCGGTCCGCCTGTTCTGGAGACATATAAACAAAGGGGAAACGCTGATTGGCCGGAACCATTTCGCGTGTCGATGCGGTTGTCGGTTGCGAGGAGAACCCATTAGAAGATGTCGGCAGGGCACAGCCTTCAATCGCGGGTGTTAAAAGCTCTGCATCCAGTTCTTCGGGGGACAGAAGACTTTGAGGAGGAACATAGGCATGGGTTTCGGGGTCATAGGCCACCACCTCCCCAGTGTCAATGTCATAAATCCAGGCGTAAATTTTTAGGTCACCATTAAATAGCCCAGCACGAATGACGGGATAGGTGCGAAGATTTTCGATTTGAGTGAGCACGTTTTCGGCGATCGCTGTATCCAGCAAATCTTCTCCCGTGCGATCGCCATAGTGCTCCTGCAATAAGCGCCGAGTGCCTTCTGCATGTTTGAGCCACTCGTAGACTAGGGGTAGTTCTTCGCGCAGGGTCTCCAACTTGAGCAAGCCCTTCATGGCCCCACAGTGGGAGTGGCCGCATACCACGATTTGATCAATACCTAAAACCTGTACGGCATATTCGATTGTGGCCCCTTCCCCGCCGTTGGTCGCACCATAGGGTGGCACAATATTTCCAGCATTGCGGATCACAAAAATTTCGCCTGGAGCCGCGCTCGTGAGTAGTTCGGGGTCAACCCGTGAGTCTGAACAGGTGATGAACAGCACGCGGGGTTGCTGCCCATGGGCCAGTTTCTCAAACAATTGCTGGTTGCGACAGAAGTATTCCGACTTAAATCGCCGTAACCCTTTAATCAGTTCTTTCATTGGTACGTCCCTTCCAGACAGGGGGTTTAGAAGGAGCAGCCCACACCAACTCAGAAACCGGTGTCTCTGGGGTTGACGCTGGAAATGTATCCTGTTTCGCCCGCTGCACTATATATCATCTCGGATAAAGTTGCCCGGACACTTTCTATCAAGAGTTTTGATCTCTTTCTTTACTAGCGTCCAAATTTAATTAGCAAACTTCATACCTCTGTTAAGGACTGTATCACGGTGCCTACCAGGGATTTGGAGAATTTTTGAATTTGACCTATGAGACCTTTTGAACCTGGCTATAGCGGTTCTCAATGGTTGGTATAGCGATCGCCCCAGGTCAAGACTCTGCTCAGGGCTTACCCTATTTTTCTAAAGCCCTTGATTCTGCATGCGCGACACGCACGCAAAATCAAGGGCTTCAAAAAAATGGCGAGCATGTTGTTATTTGTGATTCTAGATTCGATAGGACTTCAAGAGGCGATCGCGCCGCCGTCGAGCAAACGCCTGCATATCTGTCACATCATCGGTCTCATCCACAATTTCGCCGGTGATGACTTCCAGAACATCCTCTAGAGTCACCACACCCATCACCACGCCGTATTCATTCACCACAACAGCCAGGTGTTCACGCTTCGCCTGAAATAGACGCAACAACTTATCCGCCCGTAAGGTATCGGGGATAAACCAGGCCGGACGGGCCAGAGTTGCCACCAGGCGATCGCCCTGCCCTGCCACAATGGCGGCCAGCAACTCGTTCCGTAATGCGACCCCCAGAACATGATCAATCGTTTCGTCAATTACAATCAATCGGTTGTGCTGCGAATCCACGAGCTGCTGCTGAACGTCACTCAGCGTAGAATCTCCCTGAATAAAAGTCAGCGCCACGCGAGGAGTCATCAGTTTCACCGCCGTGGTGTCATTCAGGGAAAAAACTCGATGAATCATTTCTGCCTCATCATTACCAATCACCCCTTCCTGACGACCAACCGTTGTCAAAAATTGAATTTCAGCTTCATTGGTCGTTGTGAGGGGGCGATCGCCCACTAGGGGAGCAGTCACCTTCTCCAACATCCAAATGAGTGGCGTAATAACAAATGTGAGCCCGGCCAATGGAATCGCAGTCGCCAGGGAGATCGGTTCTGCAAACCGTTCGCCAAAGGTTTTGGGTAAAATTTCTCCAAAAATAATAATAAGAAAGGTCAATATGCCCGAGAACACCCCCAGGAGAGCACTTTCCAGCACGGAAGAGGCCAGAGAACCAATCACAATACTGCCCAGGATATTAAATAGGTTATTGAAGATAACCAGAGTAGCAATGGGACGGTTGATCTTCTCCCGGATAGCTAGAAGTGCTTTTGCCGACCGCCGATTTCCCTGAGCCCATTGACGGACTTTGATCATCGAGACGGACAGCAGCGCCGTTTCGGTGCAGGAGCAGATCGCGGAGCCACAAATGACGGCTAATGTAATAGTAAGGAGCGTTAGCATAACAACCTGCCCTGGGGCAGCAAAGGCAGTACTAATGTCTTATCATCCTCTATTTACAGCGAGGATGTTTCGTGGGGTTGGGCTCCTGGCAAATTCACCCATCGAATACCACGCGGATGACCCAGATAATTTGGTTTCGTAACGACCTGCGGGTTCACGATCACGAGCCCTTAAGGCGGGCGATCGCCTCTCAAACTCCCATCCTCCCGGTTTACTGTCTCGATCCACGGCACTTCCACACCACATCCTTCGGTTTTCCTAAAACGGGTTCGTTTCGTGCTCAATTCCTACTAGAAAGTTTGACTGATTTACGCCAAACTTTGCGTCGTTTAGGGAGTGATTTAATTCTTCGTTACGGGAAGCCCGAAATCGAGATTCCGCGATTAGCAGAAAAGCTGAGTATCGATACAGTCTATGCCCAAGCTGAAGCAACATCCGAAGAGCTTCACGTGGAACGGGCATTGCAAAAAGCTTTAGCCGCTCAAAATGTGCGGTTGGATCTGGTGTGGGGCCATACCCTTTACCATCCTGAGGATCTCCCCTTTGCCATGGCACAACTGCCAGAGTTGTTTACCACCTTTCGCAAACAGGTGGAGCAGCGGTCGGCCGTGAGGTCGCCATGGCGATCGCCCCAAACCCTTCCCCCGCTTCCTCATATTGAACCTGGAGAACTGCCCACCCTGGCTGACTTGGGTTTGAAACCTGTCACACCAGATGAGCGAGGGGTTCTACCCTTCCGGGGCGGGGAAACAGCGGGGATGGCGCGATTACATCAATATATATGGGAGGGCGATCGCCTCCATCTCTACAAAGAAACTCGCAACGGCCTGCTGGGGGCCGATTACTCCTCTAAGTTCTCCCCCTGGTTAGCTTTGGGGTGCCTGTCTCCCCGTCTGATCTACGAGCAAGTGCAGCAGTATGAAGCCGAGCGGATCAAAAATGATTCCACTTACTGGCTCATCTTCGAGTTGCTCTGGCGAGACTACTTTCGTTTTATCTGTGCCAAGCACGGCACCAAGGTGTTTCAACCCGCCGGGTTACAGGGTATTCCCATCCCCTGGAAGCAAGACTGGCCACGGTTTGAGCAATGGCAGCAGGGTATGACGGGGTTCCCGTTAGTGGATGCGAACATGCGAGAACTAGCAACCACCGGCTTCATGTCTAACCGGGGGCGGCAGAATGTCGCCAGCTTCCTCACTAAAAATCTCGGTATCGATTGGCGTATGGGAGCTGAATGGTTTGAATCTCAGCTGATCGACCACGACGTGTGCAGCAACTATGGCAACTGGAACTATACGGCTGGAGTTGGCAACGATGCCCGAGGATTTCGCTTCTTCAACATTCTGAAACAGTCAAAAGACTACGACCCCCAGGGCGCGTATGTGAAACACTGGCTCCCCGAGTTAGCAGGAGTTCCAGCGGCCAAAATTCATGAGCCATGGAAGCTTCAGCCCGTTGAGCAACAGCGCTTTGGTGTCCGGGTTGGCGTTGACTATCCAAGGCCCCTTGTGGATTTGTTCAAATCGGCTAAGACCAACGAGCAACTTTATAATGAGGCACTCCAGGTTTACCGTCGTTGACCCGAAAAGAGATAGTGCGCTAACCCTGTGCCATCTCTTTTTGAGAGGGTTTTACCCGACTTGCGAGTAACCATGTTGTAATGGAAGCGATTAAAAGCTTCCGTGCCATGCCGGAGCGAGTACCACTGTCTACCCGCAACGAGAGCGAGCCTATGCCCAAAATTGATCCACCCGGTAACCCTAACGGTTGGGGAGACCCCACCCCCATTGTGCTGGCCATTTTGTTACTCGTTTTTTTGGGGGCCTGGGTCGGCACCCTGGACCAACCTAGTGCACTAACAATTCAACAATGCCGGGAGCTGTTGGGGCAGCAACAGTGATGAGTGACGTTATTCAACCGAACTTGATATCAATCTTTCAGCCACCAATCACCCGCTTCAGCAACCCCATCTTGTTGGCATAGGGTGGATAACGCCAATCTAAATCCAGCCAGAAGGGTTTAGTCAGAATACTTTTAGCGTGGGAAAAGGTATCGAACCCGGCTTTTCCGTGATAGCGACCCATGCCGCTGTCTCCTACGCCGCCGAAAGGCAGCTCCGACACGCCAATATGCATGATGGTGTCGTTGATACAGACTCCACCGGATGAGGTTTGTTGAATGACCCGTTGTTGTACGGCTGCCTGGCGAGAGAAAACATAGAGAGCCAGGGGTTTGGGGCGTTGGTTGATGAAGGCAATGGCCTCCCCCAAATCGTCATATTCCAGCACTGGCAGAATCGGACCAAAAATTTCGTCCTGCATGACTGGAGAATCAGGCGCAACATTGTCCAGGATGGTAGGGGCAATATAGCGCTGGCTGGCATCCGTTATACCTCCGGCGACGATAGTGCCAGAGTTGAGCAATGAGCTGACACGGGCGAAGTGGCGATCGCTCACAATCCGCCCAAAGTCTGCGCTCTGGCTCGGGTCTTCACCATACGCCTGCTGCAGTGTCGTTTGTAACTGCTCCAGCAAGGCAGGTTTGAGCTTGCGATCTACCAATAAATAATCGGGAGCGATACACGTTTGCCCCGCATTGATGAACTTACCCCAGAGAATCCGTCGGGCTGTTGTGGGCAAATCGACATCGGCGTCTACGATGCAGGGAGTTTTTCCACCCAATTCCAGGGTTACAGGGGTGAGATGCTTCGCCGCCGCCGCCATCACTACCTTGCCAATGGCCGTCCCCCCGGTGAAGAAGATATGGTCAAACCGTTCCTCCAGCAGGGATTGTGCCACCTCTACGCCGCCTTCCACCACGGTGACAAAATCAGGCTCAAAGGTTTCCTTCACCAGTTCAGCCACAAAGCGAGAACTTGCTGGAGCCAGCTCCGAAGGTTTGAGGACAGCACAGTTTCCGGCAGCGATCGCAGCGACCAATGGCCCCAACACCAGCTGTATTGGATAGTTCCACGGTCCCATAATTAGCACAACACCCAGGGGTTCTGACACAATCTGTGCCTTGCCAGGTCGCTGTTCCAGGGGGATGGGCACTCGTTGGGGTTTGGCCCATTTGGCTAAATTCTTGAGCGCATAATCCAGTTCCTTCAGCACTCCAACTTCAAAGGCGTAGGCTTCGAATTCAGGCCGGCCCAGATCGGACGCAAGGGCAGTAATGATGCGATCGCGCCCATCCAGTATGGCCTGTCGCAACCGCTGTAGCTGCTCTAGCCGGAACGTTAGAGGTCGTGTAGTTCCCGTTTCGAAGAAGCGACGCTGACGCTGGATAACATCAGTGAAGGATTGCTGCACAGACTGAACCATAGCGTTCTCACGGGGTGGGTTTACACAAATAAATCCTGGTTCTGCTGAGTTGTAAGAATTTTTGAATATAGAGAAGTTTTTATGCTCAAAAATCCTCGCAATTTAGCATGACCCAACTCTATTGTTACGCAAACTTACAAGTATGCAGGCAGCCTGATGGGGAAAATAAACTGGGAAATGGGTGCATCCGCAGTTTAAAACGCTGCACGGAACACAGGACAGGTGATTCGAAGACGTGAATGACGTCCGTTAATTTGTGAGATGCCCCTATGATCCAATTTTTTATGGCGAGGCTAACGCTTCGCCCGTTGCGCCCGTGGCTGATTGGTCTTGTATTCGGTTTTGCGATCGTACTTGGCATCGGTAGTTGGAACTCCCCTGGAACGGCCCAAACCGTATCCGCTGGCACTATTGCTGAAGTGTTAGACGGTTCTGAAGTCTTTATTCAAAACAACCAGGCCCGTGTCGGTGATACAGCTAATCGTGGGCAAAACGTTCGCACAGGTAGTGCCCGCGCTCAGGTGAACTTTAATACGGGAGCTGTCGCCCGCCTTTCTAGCAATTCGTCCCTCACAGTCGGGCAGTGTGCCCAGCTTCAGCGCGGCGTGTTGCTGGTGAATGGCGCTGTTAACGGATGCACGGGTTCTGTCACCGCTGGGGTGCGAGGCACGACTTACCTGATGGAAGTCGATGACGATGGTCGGGAACAGGTCAAAGTTCTTGAGGGGGAAGTAACCGTTACCAAAAACGAGAGTGGCGGAATCGTGACAAGCCCCGATAGCACAGCTCCCGAGGCGACTTCTGATGAACCTGAGAGCGTTGTATTAAAAGCAGGCGAGAAGGTTTCGACCCAGGAGGGCGATCGCCTGAGCGACATTGAACAAATTACCGCCGATGAGTTCCAAGATATTTTGCTGGGAGAACTGTTCGACGGCTTTCTGCAATTGTTGCCAGGTTTGAGCCGCATCCAATCAAGCTTCCAGCAACTCTACCCCAATATTCCATTCCCCCTGGATAGCTCTGGTCTCCCCATTCCCGGTCCATCTATTCCATCGACTCCATCTATCCCTGGCTTCCCCTTCTAGATCCTGTTTTCAAGGTCGTTTTTCCGTGCGCTTCGCGCCTGGAAAAACGACCCTTTCAGCGAGTTTTAAAGCGCGCCCAAATCAAGATACTCAAAAGAGTGATGGCGCGTGCAAAGCTGCGCGCACCATCACCCTTTTAAGTAGAACCACCTCTCACTACGCTGAATGAAGCCATTACAAACTGCCCCCCGAGCCCCCAAACTTCAGCCATTGCGATCGCCCATCGCTCTTAGCAGCCTGGGATATGGATTGGTCATAACCTGGGCAACCTTGGGTGCGATCGCCACCACCGTAAATCTCGGCACAGTTCAGTGGATGGAACACCGGGCCCAAACCCTTTTCTTCCGTCTGCGAGGCACTACCCCACCCCCCGAGAACGTTGTGATTCTGGAAATGGATCAAAGCTCTCTTGATCGGGGTAAAGATTACCTGGCAGATCCGCAAAGCAATCCGGACTTTGAACCCCTCCAGACCTACCCCTGGAAACGCAGCGCCTATGCCCGTGTGATCGAACGTTTGATGCAAGCCGGGGCAAAAGCCGTAGCCGTCGACGTCATTTTTGTGGATCCCCGGCAGGATGACCCCGCCGGGGATGCGGAGTTGGGCCGAGTGCTGGTTAAGTATGGCGATCGCGTCGTCCTGGCTAGCCAATACGAAACCTTCGGCAACCCAGATTCTGGCGAAATGGGGCAATTAGTTGTCCCCAATCCCCAATTTCAAGCAGAGCCGCCCTATCACCTGATTAACTTTCTGCCTGAACCGGATCAGAGCGTTTCCCAGCTTCCTGAAAACTTTATTCAACAAGTCTTACAGCCACTCGGCCTGGCTCAAGACACTCACTCGTTTGCCCTGGCGGCTCTGAAAGCCGCTCAGTTTTCCAGCCCGGAAAAAACAACAGGCCATATCTATTTCTATGGTCGCCCCACAACGTTTCCTCGCATTCCCTTCTGGCATTTGCTGTCCCCCGAAAATTGGGCTTACCACCAGCAACAGCAAACCTTTGCCGGAAAAGTAGTGCTCATCGGGCCTGTTGCTGAGTCATTTCAAGATTTTGTCGCGACACCCTTTTCCGAACGGATGCCGGGAATTGAACTGCACGCGAATACTCTGGCAACCCTCATGGAGAACCGGGTCATACAGGACGCTCTGCCCAATCCACTTGGACGAGCTGGGGCGGTTGGGTTAGGAACCATGGCGATCGCCACCTTCCTGATCTATCGCTTCAAACGCCCAGTGCCACTGTTTTTAGGATTTTTGGGAGTGGCGATCGCCTGGGGAGGCATTAGTTACTTCAGCTTGATGTATGGCTACACCATTTTGCCCGTTGCCGTGCCGTTCACCATTCTGCTCCTCAGCGGCCTTTCCAATCTCACAACGGGCAGTATTGCCGATCAACTCGAAAAACGCCGCCTGCGCCATACTTTAGAACGCTACGTTGCAGCTCCCATCGTCCGCGAAATCTTGACAAACTCTGATGACTTCCAATCGCTACTGAAGGGACGGCGAGTTCGAGCCGCTGTATTGTTTTGCGACATTCGTGGATTTACGAACTTTTCTCTGGAAACGGAGCCGGAGCAGTTGGTTGAGCAGCTCAACACCTACCTCAACGCCATGGTGGAAGTCATTCTTGAAGCAGGGGGCACCGTCGATAAATTCATTGGAGATGCCATCATGGCCGAGTTTGGCTCTCCCATTTCCCAGGGTGAAGAGGCCGATGCCTTAAATGCGATCCACGCGGCATTGGCCATGCGCAAAGCACTATTGGCGTTGCAGGATGAGTGGGCCGCTAGGGGGCAGGCCGTCCTGTTTAATGGGGTAGGTATCAACTTTGGGGAGGCGATCGCCGGAGACATCGGTTCAGCCCGCCGCCGGGAGTATGCGCTGATTGGGGATGCTGTTAACGTTGCCAGCCGTGTGGAAGGGCTTACCCGCAAACTCATCACCGACATTCTGATCACCGAATCCCTGTACGAAAAGGTTCAGGATGCCGTTGAGGTCGTGCCAGTGGGCGCTCACGAAATGAAGGGACGGGGTCAGAACAAAGTTATGCTCTACAGTCTGGTGGGGTTGAAAGGTACGTCATCTGAACCTTATCGTCAAATGCACCGGAAACTCCATCAGCATCATGGATTGAATTTAAAGGAATCGTAAACCCATCCTTCAGTACAATGCATGGCTATAAAGAGGTGCGGAAGCTGTGGACGCCAACGCAAGCTTTTAGAACTTCCTTGATAATATTTGGGTGTGGGAGAGGACAGACACGTCATGCCAGAACTGCTGCAAAGTCGCTTTGAATCTGAATCGCCGCAGACAGCCTTAGTGCTGGGTCTGCCGATTCATCTCCTGTCCGATTATCCCGCCTGGCTACTCAACCGAGCCCAACAGGGGCAGGGAGTCCACGTTGTCACCCTCAATGCTGAGATGGCGATGCAGGGGGAGCAGGAACCCTCCCTGGCAGCTATCATCCGCCAGGCCGATCTGGTCATTCCGGATGGCATTGGAGTTGTGTTCTACCTCTGGTTGCGACGCAAACGCATTCAGCGATGCCCTGGCATTGAACTAGCCGAAACCCTGATTCAACAATCCGCAGCAGTACAAACTCCGGATGGACGGCCAGCATCTTTGTTCTTCTTCGGCGGCGCACCCGGTGTAACGGAGTTAGCAGCCCGCCGTTGGCAAGAGCGTGTTCCTAGCGTGACGATCGCCGGAGCAGAACACGGCTATCTATCCGCTGAGGAGCAAGAGAGCCTTAAACAAAAACTCAGCACCCTTCAACCCAGCATCATTCTGGTTGGCCTGGGCGTTCCCCGCCAGGAAAAATGGATTCTCGAAAACCGCGCTCTCTGTCCCAATGCCATCTGGATTGGAGTAGGTGGCAGCTTCGACATCTGGTCTGGAAGCAAAACCCGCGCTCCCGAATGGCTGCGCAACAACGGCATGGAATGGGTCTATCGCCTCTATCAAGAGCCTTGGCGATGGCGGCGAATGCTGGCTCTGCCCAAGTTTGCCTGGAAAGCATTAATCCACCTGGGCCGCTGATCAATTTACTGGTGGGTGTTTTGTGCACGTCCCCACTGCAAGGTTCTAATCCGCCCGGAATGCAGATAGATGTTAAGTTCTTGACGTTCTTAACAATCTTTTGTTCCGGATTGGTTGGCAAATTTCAGGAGTTGAGTATCATTAACGGGATAAAGTTAGCGTTTTGATTGGTACCTTTAAGCCCACCCGCTCAAAGGGTAGGCAAACCTAAGCCTGCTTGAATGACTTCCCCGGTGCAGCCTGCTGAATTGACTTCGACGCTCCTTAGAACCCGAGTTCCCCGACATCAGGTATGACTTCCGTTAGCGATCGCCCTTCAACTTTCTTCCCGTCCCCCCTGGATGCACCGACTGCATCGCCTGTGGGTTCTCAGCCCCGTTCTAGCAACAGCATCATGGTGCGGTTGCAAAACGTTCACAAAACCTACCCCAACGGTTCCGAAGCCCTGATCAACTTGAATCTTCAGATCAAGCAGGGCGAATTCCTCTTCATCACAGGGCCATCGGGTTCTGGCAAGTCGACGTTACTCAAACTGCTCTATGGGGCCGAAAAGCCAACCCAGGGCCAGGTGATTGTCAATGGAACTGATTTGTCTACATTGAAGGGCGATCGCCTATCTCTCCTGCGTCGTCGCATCGGGGTTGTGTTTCAGGATTACAAACTCATCCCCCGGCGCACTGTTTCCGAAAATGTCGCCTTTGTTCTCTGGGCTCAAGGCTACACTCGCAAAGAAATTCGTCGTCGTCTCCTGCCCACCCTCCGCATGGTCGGGCTACACGACAAGGCCGAATGCTTCCCCGATCAACTCTCCGGGGGAGAACAGCAGCGGGTAAGCATTGCTCGGGCGATCGTTGGCACCCCTCCAATTCTCCTAGCCGATGAACCTACCGGCAATTTGGATTTCGAAAACTCTCACCAAGTCGTCAAAATTCTCAAAAAGCTCAATTCTATCGGCATTACCGTCATCATCACCACGCACGACGAGCAACTCGTTCGTCTATCCGACAATCCAGTCGTTCAACTTCGTCACGGAAGGCTTTTCCATCTAGTTAACTAACCATTGGCATAAGTCACTTAAGAACAGTGGTATATAGCTTTAGGAGTTATGCACCACTGTTCTTCGAATCGTGAATTTCATAAAACTCCAATTTTCTGAGAAGGGTCGACTACATCGACCCTTCTCAAAAAGAATTGGGGTTTTATTTTGTATACCTCATCGATGCAAGACGGCCTAACACATTTCCTTCCAGACTCTTTATAGCAATGTGCAAGTGCGTTAAGTACAGCAACGGTGGTGTGGGACACGAAGTGCCACACACCACCGTACTTAATCAACCCGCACAGCGCTATAGCCGAGGAAGAACTAGGGGACGGCAGACTGTCCCCCAACGAGGAGGCTTGGAGGGCAATGTGCCTCCAAGCAGATTTTAGCTACCCGACTAGAAAGTTAAGGCTGTTCGCAATACCCCCACAATAGCCGTATCATTACCGCTGTAACCTTCGGGATTAAAGACTGCAAACACTCCAGGGGTAATCGTAATATTGTCCGACACTCGGAAGCTGAAGTACCCTTCCAGCTGGTAAGGATCATTATTTTCAGGATTAAAGGCATTGCCTCCAACAGAATCCCGATTCAGTGGTTGCCCAAACAGAATCCCAGCTGTATTGCCTTCGCTAAACACATCCTGGAAGTGCAACCCTCCCATCCAACTAATAAAGTTCGTAGAAGCATCCACTCCCGTTAGGTCTGAAAAAATGTAGGCTCCCTGTAATACCAGGGTTAGGTCAGGCAAAAATTCCCAACTCAACGTTCCCCCTAACGAATTGAGGCGGATACCTTCATTGGCGATCGCCAATACCGCGTCTCCCCCAACAGCATCAAGCTGATTTGTTGAAGGATTAAATAACACTGAACCAATATCAGAACTGCTCAGCCCAGTTCCCAAGATATTGATTTGGTGATAGCTATTGGCATAGTTAAGTGCAATGTTCAGAGTATCCGAAGGCCGAACTGTCAGTTGGGCAGCAAGCACATAACTCCCATTAAAAATTCCAGCACCCAGCGGCGTTCCTCCCAGCAGACCCCGGTTTTCCGAGACAGAAGCATTTAC
This sequence comes from Leptolyngbya sp. PL-A3, assembly GCF_039962325.1. Taxonomy (NCBI): domain Bacteria; kingdom Bacillati; phylum Cyanobacteriota; class Cyanophyceae; order Leptolyngbyales; family Leptolyngbyaceae; genus Leptolyngbya; species Leptolyngbya sp. PL-A3. The sequence continues at coordinate 5,465 of NZ_JAMPLB010000038.1, read as the reverse complement.
ACTGCCATACAACCCTGTCAGATTGATGTCGTCTGAAATATCCCAAATGAAACCCGCCGCAGACGCCAACCCTGTTCCAGAAGTACCACCAGAAACGCGCACTGCGGCATTGTAAGGTGCGAATCGTGAAATAGCCCCCTGAGTCTCACTAGCAAAGGGGCTCACATTTGGAAACGCATCCGTCACCTCAGCATGGGATCCGACAAAAAAGGTGACATTATCAAACCCAGGAAAGACATACAGCAGTTTATAAAGATAAAAGTCATCCGCAGAACGGGCCGATAGATCCGACGGATCAACGCCTGGAAATTGGGGTTCATACCCTAACCGAACATTACTAGCATTCAGCTCTACAGGTTGTGGATCCGAATACCCTAACGTGCCTTGAATGCTATTAGGGTCTCCCCGAAAGCTATAGGCTTGCAGTCCTGTAATGAGCAAGTCATTCCCTGAAAAACTGGTAACCAGATTCAGTCGTACCCGATAGTTCAACGAAAACTGGGCATCACTTCCTGGTTCGCCATTCGTATTGCTCAAAATTGCTGGGGTCGCATCGTCTTCGTCTGCGCCTGGGTAAGCTCCAGTTGCACCTACAAACCCCATGATGACCTGGCCATTTAAGGTCGTTGTCGTGGAAAATTGATTTTCTTCTAGCTCCGCGACACTGGCTTCTAATGCATCAACTCGGCCTCGCAAAGCTGCTAACTCTGAGGCGAATTCCCGTTGTAGGGCTTCAATACGGGCAAGCTGTTCTGGGTCGAGGGCGCTACTGCCAATGGCATCAAGACAAGCTGCCAAGCCCGCCGCAAACTCATAACGGGTTAGTGCGCGGTTCCCACGATAAGTGCCATCGGGATATCCCTCCAGGCAATCTAACCCCCCTTGATCCTCCGAATTGGCCAGAAAAGATAGAGCCTCATAAGCCCAATCACCGGGTTGAACATCTGAAAACTGAGTTACTGAGGTTACCTGAGCCATCGGGCTGGAGGTTAAATCTCCTTCACCCCCAGCTTCCAGACTCTGTGCACGAATTTGCTCTAGCGTAACAATATCTGTAGCCGACGTAATCGTATTGTTACTTGCTGCTGTTAAATCCTCTAGCTCTAAAAAATTGCCCACTGGCTCCTGAACAGGTTCCTCTAAATTCTGAGCCCTAACAGAACTCGCCCCCATTAAAACGGCAGTTAGTACGCAGCAAAAATAGCCAAGAGCCGCATAGACAGGCAATGGTTTCTTCACAATCAATCCTCACGCAATGACAGTACAAAAACAGAAACTGGCAACCGTTAAGGAACCTCTAGGAAAGTTTTCCTAGTTTTTTAGTAATTAATGAACAATTTTTATCAAGCAGGATTTGTGCCAACAACCAACATTTAGAAGTACTAGAGCGTGTTCTAGTACTTACTGAAAGTTTTTTCGTGCACGAGGTACACGAAAAAACAAATTTAAAGCAGGTTCTAGTCGCAGAGGTCTAGTGGAGATGTTGAAATGCTCATTGAATTTCTACAGTTTTATCCATAGAAAAACCTTCTTCAAAGCAACTTAAAAAAGTTACCTTAGAAGCAGTGCAAGAGAGCTTTCAGTCATAAAACAAGTGAAAGATTCCCTAAGCAAACATCATCTATAAGACTCACTAAAAATTTGAATAGGTAATAGGGAAGAAGTTCCTACTACATACCTACTCAAGCTTTATCCTCTACACACTATAGAAGTGTGGTTGTGCGATCGCCCTCAACTTGAAGCAAAAGTCCCAAATTCCTAAGAACACACCTGAGCAATTTCAAACACAACAAGACGTTTAGTTCTGTTCTGAACCAAAGATAGAATGAGTTTGAAAATCTCAAATTGCCCTAGGTAAAATGTTGAGCCCTTCCAATACCGTTAGATTTTAATATGCCTTGTGTTTGTCTTTGTTCGCTATTCATTATAGGAATCATCTAGATTCACTAATATAGTGGTATTAATTCACATTCATATAATGAAGCATGCTGCATAATCCACTACTACTCTCAATAGAATTCAGTGACAAACCCGTTATATAGAATGAGTACAATACTAAATATTAAACGTAGTTTATATAGAAAATTTATAGTTACCCAATCAGAGCTGTTTATAGTTATAGCAATACAAAGGAAGAGAAGAAAAAAGCCTTACCCCTGCCTTGTCTTTTGTGTAGTTATATTCTCACTCTACAGCTCAATAAATCGATCCTCTACTATCCATGCTACCGCCGCTAATAGCGACCAATATGGATAATAGGCTTCTGCATGAACCATTGCGCAGCTTCGCCGTACAACAATTCACGTCCTCAAAATCAATTCATGCAGGAGGTTCATTAGAAAATAGGTGCAAAATCTAGATATACCGTCACTAATCATCTCCAGATGAGAGTTTCTGTCTCGTGATGCTTAAGCGATCGCGAATCCGTTGTAATTGAGCATCTGTATTAACCGGCGATCGCGGACTAGGCAAATCCAAATTCGGCCAATTATCCAAATCCGCGCAAGGGCAACTATTGACCTGGGTTCCCAGATCGATCATGGGTACCGGCATGTTACACCGAGCACACCCATAAACTTCCCATTTAGAAGATAACAGCTCTGTAACAGTCTGTGCTGTCCCCTGTAGATAGCAATCTCCCGATTCGGAAGAGAGAATGCGTACCCAACAATCTTCAAAAGCTGCGCTATATCGACCACCCTCAATAACAGGACTGGGCAAAATGGACTCTCGCCCACCTTGCAACAAAATTGGCTTCCCTAACTGAAACCAAAACGCTAAATATTCTCGAACTTTTGCAGCAGTTGCCATAGGATTTTTCAAACTCGTCAGTATCCGACTTCTTGAAACCCGGCCTGCGTCAATTAACAATAGGGAGCGTAACGCCAGGATATTTTTTCCCTAACTCTATCCTATCGAGCAAATTCTAAAATCCTGCGCTGCAAAAGCAAAGTCAATCTTAAGGTTGAGCGAAATTTAATCAGGAGATGGGATTTGAGCGATTGGTGTACCCAACTGGCTCAAGTTCAAAGCATATCCTCCTGTGACTAAATAGACTGAGTCAGCAATCGTCCCAATTTTTCGAGTCAGTCGACCTAGGCGATCGCGAAACCGCCGCCCTGAAGAATAGGCAGGCACTACCCCCCATCCGGTCTCCTCAGCCACTAAAATGACCTCACTTTCAGTCTTGTGCAATGCATCTAGAAACTCCTGCTCAGCCCTATTCCACTCTACTTCTGATTGGTCAATAGCATTCGCCAGCCAGGTTCCTAAAGAGTCAACCAATAGACAGTCTTCAGCACCAGCTTGAGCAATCACAAAAGCCAAATCAAGGGATACCTCCAGCGTTTTCCACTCTATAGGCCGACGTTGACGATGTTGGTTGATGCGCAATCGCCACTCATCATCGGATTCATCAACCATAGCTGTAGCAATGTAGGTAACCTGGTGTTGCGATCGTGCGGCTAACTGCTCGGCCCACTCACTCTTGCCAGAACGGGCAGGCCCCGTAATCAATATCAACCCCATTTTTGTAAAACCATGAATTCAATATCCCTGTGAAGAGCCTGATTTGGTAGCTTTAACTGTCTCTCCTCATAACTGATGTCTAGAACACTAGCTGTCCCATTTTTCCTCATCCAATCCCTTAAAAGTACCCTACGTCTCTACCAGCATCATTTGTCCAAAGCAGATGAAATAGTTTTGCAAATGAATTTATTTAGGAGCATTTGCTTTTAATATGGCAAAAGGCGAAAACGAACAGGGTGCTAGGTACGTACAAGCTAACCCTTGCGATAAATTTCAGCTCAATGGAGAAAATAGCCAAAGAGCACAACTATGAGCCAATCAAATCTGCAACGTATTCAAGCAACCCTTTCTGAACTCAGCCAATCCTCATCTGAACAGCCCACACAAAATAAGCAATCCGAAGATCAAACCGTACAGCAGCCATCTCCATTAATCTCTGTACCTTTAGTAGATCCAGTCACTGTACGACCTTTTTCTACAGGCACTGAGACTTCCCCGCCTCTCACCCTCCCTCACCTCAATTCAATCCAGCCCAAACAACCTCGCCAAATACTCCAACCTGGCTTAAGTCTTGGCATTCTCAAAGAGATCGAAAAAGTCTTAACCACTTGGCAGGCAGAGCTTCAGCAGCTCACCCTCAATATTCAAGATGTTCAGCTAGAAGGCCCAATCATAGACGGTTGGCTAGAGTCCCAACTTGGCGCACCAGTCCAAACCGAGCATGGCTTTCTGCAGCATGCTGAAATCTCTCAAATATCTCAATACGTTAACAGTATGGAGGATCGTTCATTCCCCTCCTCCCCAGATCACTCCCGCACAATCTACCGTCTCTGCACACTCGATGCAGATGGTCACGTTCAGTCTCAACCCTGTCCATCTGAACAGATTCCCCAGGTTAGTTTGGCGATCGCTCGTCACCAAAAGCTACGTCAACTCCTTAGTCGCAAACACTATCTGGAATTTCGCTTAAGCCAGCTAGCCGAAAATCTTGTAACCATTCACAGTTATCTCCAAGAGCCCAACTCAATTACTCCATCTAAAGAGCCCTCCGAACCTCTATCCCCTCCCGGAGTAGGCTAATTCCAAATTTTTATGGATAAACTCCTGAACAACTTGCAGAAATTCCGTTAAGTCAAAACAGATCGTTTTGATAGTAAACCTTTCATGGATTTACCTTCCTCTCAATCAACCTCAGATTCCAGCGAACCCGATCCTAATCTGCCCTCGCAAGTTGATCTACGCCACTATCATCAGAACGGATTTGATAAAGGCAGACCTGGCTGGATCATTCTCCTTTGGTGGCTCCTTCAAGGCACACTTTTTCCTCTAACCCCTCACTCCTTTCATGCCCCCCGATGCTTCTTACTACGACTCTTTGGCGCAAAGATCGGCAAAGGCGTCGTCATTCGTCCTACAGCTCGCTTTACTTACCCTTGGAAGATCTCAATCGGTAATTACAGCTGGGTTGGCGATGATGTCGTTTTCTACAGCTTGGACACGATCGAAGTGGGAGAGCACTGCGTCATCTCCCAAAAAAGCTACCTTTGTACAGGAAGCCATGATATTCATGACCCTGCTTTCGGTTTAAAGTTGGGGGCGATCATGATCGGCAATGGAGCTTGGATTGCTACCGATTGTTTCATTGCGCCTAATATAAAGATTGGCGCCAATGCTGTCATTGGTGCCCGTAGCAGCGTTTTTCGTTCTATGCCAGCACAATACATCTGCTGGGGAAGCCCCTGTATGCCGCGTACCCCCCGACAAATTTTGCATCAATAACTAAAGCCTTCCTCAATCTGAGGAAGGCTTTTGGTTAAGTATTACCCTGGCACTGAGCTATTTTCCCGTGGGGCAACCCCCAAAGTATCTTCGCCGCTGGTCTGTTTCACACCTCAGTTCGGGATGGATGAGAGTGGGGCCAAACCGCCATTAGCACC
>NZ_JAMPLB010000037.1:0-71586 GCF_039962325.1 Leptolyngbya sp. PL-A3 | reverse complement strand
TGGCTCAAACGTGGGTGTTAAACGTTCAGCTTTTAGAATAGAAGCCTGAAAGCCAGTGATAACAGGGATGATAGAAAATATTAAGAAGCTCTCAAATGACCTTTAGAGGGCTGATCTCTCGTACCTCACCCAATTGAAAAGGTTTATCAAAGGTAGCACCTAAGCCCCTGTGGGCTTGCCGGATTATCGTGAATGAACGAAAATACTGGGCAACTTTTGGGTACGATCGCCCTTTCTATGACCGAAACCTCTTTAACCCCCATCAATCGGCTAATGCTGGGCTCACCCCTGAGCCGTCGCCGTAACGCCATCATTCTGGTCAGCATTCTGTTGGCCATCCTCACCTTTGCCACGGTACAACTGCTGGCTATCTTCACCTCCCTCAAACCAGATGCCGCTCTGATATTTTTGACGGCCTTGGCAACGACTGCGCTGCTGTCCGTGGTGCCGGTCGCGATTCTGTGGTACCTCGATCGGCGGGAGCGGGAGTCACCCTGGGCGATCGCCGTGGCTCTGCTCTGGGGTGGCATTATCGCCACCGGATTGTCGGCTCCCATCAACGGCCAGATTATTAATCAGCTTGCCGGGTGGGTGTCGGAAAACCCGATGATTCAGGAGACCCTTGGCCCTCAGGCTGCTTTGTTAATTGGTGCGCCTATTGCAGGCCCACTGGTTGAGGAAACCATCAAAGGCATTGGTATTCTGGCATTACTGATTTTCCTCAATGCCGAGTTTGATAACATGCGCGATGGCTTTATCTATGGAGCCTTGGTGGGGATTGGGTTTAACTGGTTAGAGTCAGCGCTATACGTGGCCCAAACCTATGCTGAATATGGCTTTGCTCCCTGGGGTCTACAACTGGGGGCGCGGTTTGCTCTGTTTGGCCTGAGTGGGCATACGCTCTACAGTGGCATTTTGGGAATTTTTCTGGGTCTGATGCTGCAAACCACCCGAAACTGGGTGGGCTGGTTGGCAATTTTCCTCGGGTGGTTTCTGGCTGTGCTGGCCCATGCTGTGAACAATAGCTTGGGGCTGGTGTTTGCGATCGCCTCTCGTGCCGCTGGAGCTCCGACCCCGACCGGTGGCCCACCTCCCAACCCTGGTTTTTTAGAAACCTGGTTTCAAAAAAGTATTCTTGACCTGATTATGTACGCGCCGTTTATCCTGCTGCTGATCGTCATGCTGTGGCGCAGCGGTGTGTGGGAACGACGGGTTATTCGCGAAGAACTGTTGGATGAGGTCGGACAGGCGGTTACTCCTGAAGAGTATGAAGCTATTCGGCGCGATCGCATGTTCCAGAGCCGTCGAATTCCTTTTCTCAATAAACGCATCTCTGACCAGTTGGTCAAAGCCCAGCATGAGTTGGCATTTCGCAAACGTCGGGTGCGTAAGCTGGGGCTTGATTTGGAGACAGACCCACTCGTCCTGGGCTGGCGGCATGAGGCTCAGCGGTTGCGAGCGATGAGTTCCGATGGCGATCGCCCTATTGTCTAGCGCCAGCAGTTCTCATTATGAGCTTCAAAGCCAAGATTGCGCGCCCGACGGGCGCGCAATCTTGGCTTTGAAGCCCGAAAACCGCTTGCCGAAGGCAAGCGGCGGGCCCAATTCCATACTGAGAATTGCTGGTCTAGCGGCACATGGCTTCTCCAGAGACCGTCTTGATGAAATTGTGTAAAACCATAGCGTAATGGCTTTCCCTGCCAAGTAAAAGAATAGGTTGAGGCTTTGCCCCAACCTATTCTTTTACTTGGCCGTTTGGGTCAGCATAACGATGTCCTCAAACTGGAAGCGATCAACCAGTTGAGTGAGCGTTTGTGCTAACTCGGCATGTTCTGGTGGAATTTGCTGTACCAGTTGTAGAACTTGTTTAGCGTTGACCTTAGTAGCCGCCTGTCGCAGTTCTTCAATCCAGTTAGAGGGCATGGTGTCGAGGGTAATCGGTTCTGCTGCAACCGCGTCTTGAGGAGCGGCGACAGGTTCTGCAACGGTTGGTTCCCCATACACATATTGAACGCCCAGATGCTCTGCCAGCTTCTCGAAAATCTGGTGTACCTGGAAGGGTTTGCGCACAAAGTCATCGCAACCGGCTGCCAGGATGACGGAGCGGGCTTCTTCGAAGGCGCTGGCAGTGAGGGCGATGATTTTGGTGGGGGTGGTAAGTTTTTGGGCTGCTTCCTGGGTGCGGATTTGACGAGTCGCTTCATAGCCGTCCATGATGGGCATTCGCATATCCATCCAGATCAGGTGTGGGTGCCAGGTTTGCCAGAGGGCGATCGCCTCCTTCCCATTTTCTGCTTCTTGCAGCTCAAACCCCATGGGTACCAACAAATTGAGCAATAACTGGCGGTTCTCCCAGCGGTCTTCCACAATCAGGAGGCGGTATTTGGGCTGGTTGGGGGCGAGGGCAACGACGGGGGGAAGCGATCGCACTTCAACCACCTCTGCTGCATCAACCAACTGTACTGGAGTGGTAAAGGCGAACAAACTGCCGCGACCTGGTACGCTACTCACACGAATATCGCCGCCCATCCATTGCACAAATTTCTGGCTAATGGGTAACCCTAATCCAGTGCCCTGCCGGGATGTTCGCCCGGTTTCTGTCTGGGCGAAGGGCTCAAACAAGTATTTGATTTCATGATTGGCAATGCCGGGGCCGCTGTCCTCAATCTCGAAGAGTAAGGTGTCGATAGGAGGATCGAGGCTAACGGGGTTTGGGGCTCTTCGCACTCGCACGGCCACATAGCCTGTTTCTGTGAATTTGATGGCATTACCAATCAAATTCATCAACACCTGTCTCAACTTTCCCTCGTCGGTTTTAATGTGTTGTGGTACATTAGGCGCACATTCAAACCTCAGGTTCAGTTTTTTCGATCGCGCTTTCAGTTGAAACATTTCCTCAAGGGTGATCAGAAGCTGTCCTAAATTAAAGCTGTCTTCATTCAAAGCGACCTGCCCTGCTTCGATTTTTGACATCTCTAAGACATCATTAATTAAAGTCAACAGGTGTTCACCACTCCGGTTAATGATATTCAACTGATCTCGTTGGACGGCATTGATACTAGTATCCCGAGTCATGAGTTGTGTGAAGCCCAGAATTGCGTTTAAGGGTGTTCGCAGTTCATGACTCATATTGGCTAAAAATTCGCTTTTAGCCCGGTTTGCCGCATTGGCTTCTTCGGCTTTTTGTTCCAGTTGTTGACTGTAGCGTTCCAGTTGTTCTCGTGACTCCTGTAACTGCCGCGCCAGCCAACGTACCCCAACCGCAAGGCCCGCTACAGACACCAGCCCTACTAAAATGATTGTCCCGGCCAGTTGGCGGGCAGGAGCAAAGGCTTCTTCCTGCTGCATTTCGACCAGTAAGGCAATGTCCTGGTCATTCAGCCAGCGATATACGCCAATGACGGGCACTTGGGCATAGTTTTGGTATAATCCTGAGCCACTCAAACCCTGCATCGCCGTATCGATACCCCGGCTGCTAACTCCGCCCTTAAATTGTTGCCCTGGGGTCGATTCCTTCGAAATAAAACTGAACTCGTTCACCAGCGACCCAACCATATAGCTTTCGCCACTTTCCCCTAAACCCGTCCGTTCCCGAACGATTTGATCAACCTGATTGAGATTCAGGGTGGCGAGAATTGCACCCTGGCGCTTTCCGGTTTGATCATTGAGGGGAGCTGCGAAGGTCACGGTGGGTTTGCCTGAGGTCAGCGAGACGTAAAAGATGGGGGCAAAGCGATCGCCCGATGCTACTTCCTTCAAATACGTCACACTGGCCAGATTCGTGTACTGCCCCTTGCGGGCTAAATTGCTGGAAACTACAATGCGGTTGGTGCGATCCAGCACAAAGATTTCCGACAGATTCGGTTTAATTCGGACAACACCCTGGAGGTAATTACCCAGGGCAATCTCAGCAGATTGTCGGGTTTCGGGAGAGGGCGGATTGATCAGAACTTTAAGGTTGGACTGGATATCGGGAAACTGAGTGATCAGGAAAAAGTCTCGTTGTTGGTCCTCAAACCAGCGGGTGATTTCTTCCTCCTTTAGAGTGGCTGCGACGTTAAGCCGATTAAAAGCAGCCTGCTTCAAGGCATCCCTGGCCCGCAGAAAGGCCACCCCACCCACAATGCCCACTGTTAACAACGACAGCAATAGGAAGGTGCTGGCGACGCGAGTGGTGATATTGCGGGGGCTATCGCCGTTTGGGATGGCCGATTTTAGCGGTTTGATCATGTCCACTCATTAAAGATCTTTTGAACTTCAGCGATCGCATCCTCAGCCGCTTTTTCCGGAGCGACTCCATCCGCCACAATCCGGTGAATCGCCTTGCCCCAAACGTTCTCCTTCGTCACCACACTGTAAGCGGGGTGGTACACCGACGGGAAGGGGCGAGTGTTGGGCGAGGTCAGCACCTTGGCTCCAGCCGCAATGTGGGGGTCATTGGGGTTTGTCCAGTAGGGGTCATCCCAGAGGGGTTTGGCGATGGGCATATTCCGCAGTCCCGCTGCCTTCAGGTAGTTATTAATGGTGGCGGGCTGGACGAAGTCGGTGAGGAATTGTTTGGCGATCGCCTCATGACGTGAGCCCTTGAAAATCACGGCCTGCTTAATCGTCAGAATGTTCCGCATGGGCTTGCCGTTGGGCTTCGAGGGGAAACTCATCGTACCCAACTTGTTCTGATACACCTCCGGATCTTGCCGTGCCGTGGCTGGAATGGTCAGCGATGTGTTTGGGGTCATAGCCACCTGACGATTGAGAAAAACCGTGTTGTTATCAGGGTTAAGCCAGTTCACCGTGTCGGGTGGTACTACTCCATCTTTGAAGAATTGCGTGTACCACTTCAGGCTGTTCAAAATCCCCTCTTGCACTGCTGGATCGCTAATTTTTAGCTCTCCATCAGGGGTTAAAATCTGCACATCATAGGCCTCCAACACCTGCTCAAACAGGTAATACGTATCTCCGGCTTTGTCGGAGAAGGAGAAGCCCAATCCGTAGGTTTTGGGGTCTTGAGGCAGTTTCGCTCCCAGTTCCTTCCAAAAATTCCAAAATCCATCCCAGTCTTGAGGAATGTCGGCATCGGTGTAACCGGCTTGCTTCACCATATCCCGCCAGTAGGAAATAAAATTGCTGGATTGGGAAAACGGAACAGCGTAGTAGCTGCGCTTCTTCTCCGCATTGTTGTAGAACTGCACAGCCTCCATGATGGAGTCAGGATAGAGCGATCGCACCGTCTCCACCACATCGGTGACATCGACCAACTTGCCTTCCCATCCGAGTCTGGGGTACAGTCCCCGCTCGGCATTGTGGCTCATCACAATATCGGGCGGGTTGCCGGATTGCAAAGCGCGCTCGGTTTTCTGTGGAAAGTCATCGGTGGTATGGAAAATTAATTCCACGGGATTTCCTGTTTTCTTCCCCCAGTCGGCAACAACGGCCTGCAATGCCTCATCCTCTTCCAGGTTGAAACCCTTTTCCCACCAGATGGTCAGGGGGGCATCTGCCGTGGAGGGTGAGGCTTGAGGCGTTACCTCAACCTGTTGGGCTTGGGTGCAAGCAATGACGATGAAACTCAAAAGACTGGCTAAAAGGAATTTATAGGGCTTCTTGACAACGAAATGTTTAATGATCGGATGAATAATTTGCATGGGAACCTTGCGTCAGCTTGAGAATGTCTTCAAAGCGGAAGTGCTCGATTAAATACGTGAGTTGTTGGGTCAAGTCCTGATAATCGGCTGGAATTTCCTGAATGAGAGTGCGAATTTTTTTGGCATTGACCTGTAGGGCGGCCTGATGGAGTTGTTCGATCCAGGCAAGGGGCATGGTCGTGAGAAGGGTTGTGGCGAGGGTGGGGGATGGCGCGAGTACGTGGAGGGCGTTGTCTGGGATATCGTTAGGGCTGGCATAGGTGTAATGAACTCCGAGATATTGGGTCAGTTTTTCAAAAATGATGGCGGCGGTAACGGGTTTACGGACGAAATCATCACAGCCATGGGCAATCGCCACCTGCCGCTCTTCCTCAAAGGCGCTGCCAGTGAGGGCAATGATGGTGGTTGGGCGATCGCACCCCTGCACGGCCTCCAAACCCCGAATTTGACGAGTCGCCTCGTACCCATCCATCACAGGCATGCGGATATCCATCCAGATCAGGTGGGGATGCCAGTGCTGCCAGTGGGCGATCGCCTCTTCCCCCTGAGTTACGGCCTGCACCTCAAACCCAACTGAGGTGAGTAACTCCACTAAAAATTGACGGTTGTGGTTCTTGTCCTCAGCCACCAGGATGCGATAGGCCGGTTGGTCTGGAGCCAACCCCTGAACCCATTGGCTCAGACTTTGCAATTCGCGTGTGGCGGCTGCAACCGCATGCATGGCTACCTCAAAGGCAAAGACTGACCCTTTCCCCAGTTGGCTCTGAACCGTGATCTCCCCCCCCATCAGCCGGACAAAGCGCTGACTGATAGCTAAACCCAAGCCAGTTCCCTCCTGGCTTTCCTGCCCAGCATGGCTTTGCATAAAGGGGTCAAACAGGCGCGGGAAGTCTTCGGTCGGGATGCCAATACCCGTGTCTTCGATGGTGAAGCGCAGCGTAATAGGATGGGGTGGACGAGTGGAATCGTCTGCCCCTGTACCTATCCAGCCATTGACTTCAACATGCAGGGTAACTTGACCCCGAGAGGTGAATTTGATGGCGTTGGTGAGAAGATTCATCAGGATTTGCAGCAGTTTGCCGCGATCGCCCCGGATATAAGGGGGAACGTTGGGCGATCGCTCAAACTTCAGTTGCAGCCCTTTCGCGCTGGATTTGAGATATAGCATGGCGTAGAGCCAGTCCAGCAGGTGATATAAATCGAAGTCAGTTTCGTTGAGAGTGAGTTGACCCGCCTCGATTTTTGACATTTCCAGCACATCATTGATCAGCGCCAGCAGGTGTTCACCGCTGCGGTTAATGGTGTCGAGGTAGGTGAGTTGTTGGGATGAGACATGACCCCGCAGAAGCAATTGGGTGAAGCCGAGAATCACGTTGAGCGGGGTGCGCAACTCGTGGCTCATGTGAGAAAGAAACTGGCTCTTCGCCCGGTTGGCTATTTCTGCTGCTTCCAGGGCTCTACGGAGGGCTTCTTCACCCTGTTTACGCTGAATACCCAGGGCAATTTCATGGGCGATCGCCCCCATCGCCTCCAGACTGGCTGGCTGTAGAGGATACTTCGCAAACACGGCCATCACCCCAACCACCTGCTCCTCCACAATCAGGGGGTATCCTGCAAAGGCAACCACTCCTTCCCGTTCTACCCAGGCTTTGTCAGAGGTCCGGGGATCTTGCAGCAAGTCATTGGTCATATAGGGTTGGCGGCTGGTTGCAATGTACCCAATTTTGGTACTGCTTGAGACGATGCGGCTGTGATTCCCATCCAGGTAGCAATACAAGCCAGCGCTGGCCTGTAGCTCTAACAGACCCGTTTGTTCATGTCTAGTCCAGATACGGGCAAAAGCGACATCCAAATGCTGGAACAGTGCTTCGGCACAGCTTCCCAAAATCTCTTGAAGAGTGCTTCCCTGGGTTAATGCTAGACCGACATCGGCGGTTAGCATGGCAAGCCGTGTGCGTTCTTGCAGAGCCGCTTCAGCCTGCTTATGTTCGGTAATGTCTTCGACCAACCCCGAAGTCAAAACGGTATGGCCCTGAGCATCACGAATTGCTGAAACGGTCAGTCGAACCCAAATGATTTGTTTATCTTTGCGAATGTAACGCTTTTCCATCTGATAAGCGTCAATCCGACCGGCTAGTAATTCACGATACTGTTCTAAATCTAAGATCAAATCATCAGGGTGAGTATAGTCATAGAAGCTGAGCGCATACATTTCTTCTTCTGTGTATCCTAATAACTTCATGCATGCTGGGTTGTATGCAATAACAGTTCCATCCGGTTTGATTAACCCAATTCCCACAGCCGAATTTTGAAAGACTAATCGGAATAAAATTTCTCGTTCCTGTAAAGCGGCCTCTGCATGTTTATGGGCGCTAATATCTTCAATAATTGCGAGGTTATATTGCACCTGGCCCTGGCGATCGCGCACTGCCGAGACATTTAACCGCCCCCAGACTACCTGCCCATCCTTACGGATATAACGTTTTTCAAGCTGATACCCATCCTGCTTACCCGCCATCATTTCCTGCGTCAGCGCCACATCCCGCGCCACATCCTCGGGATAGGTAACATCTATGTAATGCATATTTCTGAGTTCAGCAGCACTGTAACCCAAGAAGTTTTGGTAAGCCCGATTGGCGTCCAGCAAAGTACCGTCAGGGTGAGAAGTGACAATGGCGATCGCCGCATTTTCTACAATCATTCGCAAGCGGCCTTCACTCTGGCGCAAACGGAAGCCGGTGTGCTCCCGCTCACTCCAGAGCACGATTGCTGCGATCGCCGACTGCAATAGCTCAAGCTCCGCCGTTTCCCAGAAATACTCAGACCCACACTGATCCAGCCCGAGGCATCCCCATAGCCCTCCGTCCAACTGCACGGGCACGTAGAGTAATGCATTGATCTGTAGCTGTTCTAAGTATTGTGCGACAGGTAATGTACCGGGTTGAAAATTTAATGGGTGCCCCTGTTCTAGCTGATCGATGCCCGCAGGAAAGCACGCTTCTAGGGGTTCCATGTCACCCTGGCGCGGGGAGATACCGGGAGCGCACCACTGGGCCCAAAGCCTCGGAATGCGACCGGCTTTACCGTTCCCCTGCAGATCGCCCTGACGCTGGTACTCATACAGATAGGCTCGACTGGCCCCACTCACCTTCCCTAAAACCTTCAGAAGCTCAGGGAACGGGTTGCTGTCTTTGGTCGCCAGCAAAATTTGTTGCACTTCCAGGAGTGCAGTGAGGTAGCGTTCCCGTTGAGGTGGCTGGGGCGGAGTGTCCTCGGTTAGGGACATGGACCATCGAACTAAACCCTACAGCCTTTGAATACCATAGAGGATTTCAGAAGATGGCAATTCGTTATGAGAATTATCGTTTTGAATGCGGCTGACGCATCAAACGATCATGTGCCAAACGTATGGTGAAAGGGGCACTTCGTGCCCCTTTCACCATACCCATGCATACGTCTATAGCGCTGTGCACGTTGATTAAGTACGGTGGTGTGGGGCACGAAGTGCCCCACACCACCGTTGCTGTACTTAACGCACTTGCACATTGCTATAGAAGACTATAATTCTCATCTTGAAATCAACCCTACCCAGCAATGCCTTCGTATTGCCGATGATGCTTGAGTAAATCTAAAAACGCATAGGCCGCTGGAGTGAGCAAAGCATCCGACAAAGTCGCCACACTAATCATCCGCGATAGAGGAACCGGCAGACTGTAGACTTTTACGTCTGCTGGAATCGGTTCTGCCGCCAGTCGGGGGCTGATAGCCGCTCCAATGCCCCGGGCCACCATATTCACAATCGTGGCATCCGAGCGAATTTTATAGGTGGCTTCTAAGCTGATGCCATGGTGGGCGCAGTGAGCGTAAACCATCGCATCACATCCATCTCCATCGGGGGCCATAATCAGCGGGTAACGGGTAACATCGCTCCAATCGAGCCGTCGGTTTGTTAGCTCAAAGCCGGGTGGCAGTAGAACGACGAACTCATCTCGCATCAGCTCCCAGGTTTCAAATTCGCTACCTGTTGGTAGATAGGTAATGCCAATGTCGGCACGGCCCTGACGCAAATCGGTTTCTACGTCGGGGCGATCGTCATATTCGGCAATGCGAATGGCGATCGCTGGATACCGCTGACAGAACTGTGCGATTACATCTGGCAAAATATGGGTTGCTGCACTGCGAAAGGCCGAAATCCTCAACTGGCCACCATCCAACCCTTTCGCTAGGTTTGCCTGGTTCACAATGTCATTCATCAAATACATCACCTGGCGCGCGCGCTCAACGACCTGCTGGCCTACAGGAGTGACATGGGCTCCATAGCGACCGCGTGAGAGTAGGACAACTCCCAGATCATCTTCCAGGGTGGCGATCGCATAACTCACCGCCGACTGCGACACTTGCAACCGTAATGCGGCTTCGCTGAAGCTACCGGAATCAGCGACAGCAATTAACACCTGAAGTTGTGACAACTTCAATGGGTTCAGGCGATGGTCATTCACAGCAATGCCTCCCAGAATGTCAAAACCATGCCAGGCCGCGGGCAAATGATCTATCGAATTCCTTGATGGACGTGATGCACTTCTCCTTTTGTTGGTATTGATACAATCCTTCACGATAAACAAACACTGCACTCACCCTTCCATTGAATCGATTATCCCAAAGTGGAATGGCCTTCGCCATGAGGCCCTTCTCTTGGTTTGGGAACCTTAGAACAACAATCTGGGCTGCACTACTATGCTCACACTGAGCCAAAAACCGTATTACCAGGGGCTACTGCTGCTGCTGCTCACCACCATTATCTGGGGAACGTCTTTCCCCTTGCTTAAAGGAATACTGGCAGATTTGTCTCCAGCCGCCATTATTGCTATGCGGTTTTCCTTAGCTGCGATCGCCGTTCTCCCCGGTTTGCGGCAGGTTAATCCGTCCCTGCTGCGAGATGGCATCTTGTTGGGCACGATTTACTTTGCCGAGTGCGCGCTCTCATTGGTTGCCCTGGAAGTCATTCCAGCCAGCCGCTCAGCCTTTATTATCGGTCTGAATGCATTTTTAGTTCCTCTCTTTGGTTTGCTATTAGGACGGCGACCGCCAAGCCATGTGCTGGGGGCTGCGGCGGTGGCGGTGGCGGGTGTTGGCATGTTGTCCTGGGAAGGAGGTGGCTTCAATTGGGGAGATGTGGTAACCCTGGGATGCGCGGTAGCGATAGCTGTTTATATTCTGTTGTTAGAACGGATTGCGCCGCGTCATGCAACCTTACCTCTGGTAGCTGTGCAGCTCACGGTGATGGCGGTGCTGGGCACGCTTTGGGCACTGCCCCAACTCCTGACACAGATGGATGCGATCGCCCACCACTTCGGCACGCTTCTATACACTGGGTTGGTCATTACAGCCACGCCTATTTGGACGCAAGCCTTGGCCCAACGTTGGGTTCCCTCCTACGAAGCTGCCCTGATCTACACATTAGAACCCGTGTTTGCCACGCTCTTTGCCTTCTTGATGTTGGGCGAGGCATTAGGTCCCCGAGGGCTTCTAGGGGGCGCTTTGGTCATTGCCGCAACTCTCTGGAGCCAACGCAAACCCGATGTCAATTAATCAGGGCTGACTGCATCTTGCACTCAAACCTAGAATGCTTAAAGAAGCATACTATGCAGTGGTGGAGCGTAACGTGCCACATCACTGCATAGTATGCTTCTTTAATCGGGGATCGTATAACAATACTCTGGACAGTTTTTCTGAAACTTGATTTTGCGTGCGCGAAGCGCACGCAAAATCAAGTTTCAGAAAAACTGTCCGAACTAATGATATAAGCTGTGTGGCTAAAATCCATACGAGAAGGAACGAGGAATGAAAGTTGATGTCTTTAAAGTCCCTCAGAATGCACCGGATGACCTGACAGAGTTAATTGCACTGATCCAAAATCAAACATTGGATCCACAAAATATCGTTGCCATTATGGGTAAAACGGAAGGGAACGGTTGTGTGAATGACTTTACCCGTGGGTTTGCCGTAGCAACGTTGAAATCGTATTTGCGATCGCACATAACCAATGAACAACTTAACCGCATCGTGTTTGTGATGTCGGGTGGAACGGAAGGGGTTTTAAGTCCACATTTGACCATCTTTACGCGGCAACAAGAGGGGTTAACGGGTGAGCCGCATCCCGGCTTAGCATTAGGGATTCACCACACACGTGATTTCTTAGTAGATGAGATTGGTACGCTGGCGATGGTGCGGGAGGTGGCTGATGGGGTGAGGGGGGCGATCGCCGATGCCGGTCTTTCCCCTGCCGATGTTCACTTTGTGCAAATCAAATGCCCTTTGATCACAGCCTCACGTCAGACCGAAGGGCAATCCCCCATCACTCAAGACAGCTACAAATCGATGGCTTACTCCCGTGGAGCTTCGGCGTTGGGTGTGGCTCTGGCCCTGGGAGAAATCAATGCCGATCAGCTCACGGAGGCAGATATTTGCCACAACTACCAGCTTTACTCATCAGTAGCTTCAACGTCGGCCGGAGTCGAACTCCGCAACTGCGAAATTCTGGTGTTGGGTAATTCTCCTGCAAGCCATAGCGATTATGTCATTGGCCATAGTGTCATGACCCATGCCTTAGATACGGCTGCGGTCAAACAGGCTATCCCCCAACACTTAAGCGACGAGCAGGGTTCAGATGTGGCCAGCGTCTTCACCGTACTGGCGAAAGCCGAAGCGGCTCCATCAGGAGAAATCTTGGGATGCCGTCACACCATGTTGGATGACTCTGACATTAGCCATACTCGTATGGCTCGGGCTGTTGTAGGAGCCGTTGTCGCCTCTGTGGTACAAGATCCCATGATTTATATTTCTGGAGGTAGCGAGCACCAAGGCCCCCCTGGAGGTGGTCCCATCGCAGTCATTTGTAAACGGAATTGAGCCTGTAGGGTGTTGAGATGGATGGCAGCACGAAGTGATCCTGCTAGTAGGCTGCGGCCTAAGTTCGCAACCTATGTTTTTGTGTAGGGTGCGAAGCACCCTACACAAAAACATAGGTGATGGATTTCCGCCTCAGCGTACTAGCCATCTCAACATAAGGTTTAAAGAAAAAGCTGTAGCTTAACGGTGGAAGCGATGGGCAGCCTTACGAACGCTCCCCAGTGCCGCAAGTCACCCATCACCATTCTCTATGGTATAGCAGTAGCTACAATGCGAAAAAAACTGACATTTACTTGTGATCGATATTTTTTCTAAACCCCCTGATTTTGGCCATACAAAGCGCATGCAGAATCAAGGGTTACAGGAAAAATGTTCAGAGTCGTGCCCATAATAAATTGTTTTGGGATTTGTCCTCTAACTCGGCTCACATTCTAAAACACCTTTAATTGATTGAGTGCAACGGAGTTATGGAGTTACACTTGCTTCGCCAGGTTCAGACTTTGCAACAGCAGATGGCCTCTCTGGTGCTATATCAGAGTGTCGGCTTGGAGCTACCTGGGCGCACATTTTTAGCCTTATTACAGACGTTAGGCAGCGGTGGTAACGGCAGAGATGGGTCTCACCTGGATGTGCTACGAGCTTATGGCGTCTGGTTTAGTGCCCTGGCCGATCGCCAGCAAACCTGGTCGGCTTACGTGCTAGAGCAGCTCTTGACAAACGACAATCCCTTTACACGGCAAGCCCAAAAGGCTCTAACAGATTTGCCAGCTTCTCTCACCCATGCAGCTCAGCACGATTTGCGGCTACTCCAGAGTCTGTATCGAGTAACGGGGCCTCAGGTGGCTGAGTGGGTACAAAATGCTGCAGGCCTACCGACGGCACCCCCAATTTGGGATCCGGTTTCGGGAGAGGGGAGTCACTCGGAGCAGGCGATCGCCACCCAACTTCTGCAACATGCAGACTGGGGCAATGCCATTGAAGACCTGATCACCTACCATCAGCGGGTAGGGGTCGGGCAGTTTGTCCGCTATCGAGCTTTCCGCTGGCAGGGGGGAGACTTGTTTGGTATTGCCCATCCTGATCCGATTTCCCTGGAAGCATTGGTCGGCTATGACCTGCCTCGCCAGATGTTACTTCAGAATACAGAAGCCCTGCTGGCGGGTTACCCTGCCCTGCATGTCTTGCTGTATGGCAGTCGTGGTTCGGGCAAGTCCTCTATGGTTAAGGCTCTGCTAAATCAATATGGCGATCGCGGCCTTCGTCTTGTAGAAGTATCCCGTTCTGAACTGAGAGACTTAGTAACCATTGTGGATTGCCTGCGAGAGCAGCCCCAGAAGTTTATTGTTTTTGTAGACGATTTGTCATTTGAAGAGGATGACGATGCATTTAAGGCTCTCAAAGTCGTGTTGGAGGGTAACGCCACTGCTCGGCCTCAAAACATCGTGGTGTATGCTACGTCCAATCGTCGGCACTTGATTCGGGAGTTTATGGGCGATCGCCCCCGGCCTAGCGATGCCGACGAGGTGCATGCCTGGGATACGGTGCAAGAAAAATTATCGTTCAGCGATCGATTTGGCCTCACTCTTACCTTTGAACCCGCCAACCAGGACACTTATCTGGCTATTGTGCGTCATCTCGCTCAACGTTCAGGAGTTACTCTTGAGGCAAAAGAGCTGGAGTTTCGGGCATTGCAGTGGGCTACACGCCATAACGGGCGATCGGGGCGTACAGCCCGACAGTTCGTCGACTTCCTCCAGGCCGAATTGGCTATTCAGTCGGGAGGTGCTGCACCCTTGTTACGCTAAATCCTATGGGCGTGTCTTACTAGAGGAGAAAACTGATGAAAATTCCTATTATTCAAGGTTTCAGCCACTAAAACTGCCCCCAATCGTTTCTATTGTGAGCATAAAATTGGGCATTCTACAGAGTGATTCGTTGAATTTTTTGTCCTTTGGATAAAGTGATCCAAAGGTCTACCAGGGCTGTTTCTACAGATTGTGCAAAATCTCCCGGTGCATCTCTACTCCCACTCGAACCCTCATATCATGCCAGTTCAGTTTCCTGAGGACGATGCGGTCAGGGCCGATATTTTGCGTCAATACCACATCCTTGACACCGAATCGGAAACCGCTTTTGATGATCTGGCCGCCATGGCGGCCCAAATTTGCCAATCGCCGGTGGCGCTTATTGCCTTTTGCCGGGGGGAATCAGGCTCCCAACCCAATCAACGCTACTGGTTTAAAGCGGTTGTCGGGTGGAACGAACCCACCACATCCCTGCAAGACCTCTCGCTATTTACCACTACCCTGCGACAAGCAGAAGGGCTGGTGGTGCCCGACACCCGCACCGATGTGCGCTTCTCTGACGACGGCATTGTGACCGCCGCCAATTCGCCCATTCGGGCCTACAGTGGGGTGCCACTGGTCAGTCCGGGCGGGGTATCCCTGGGGGTGTTGGCCGTGATGGATTGGCTACCCCGCATGTTCACGGCCAGTCAGGTGATGAGCTTGCAAGCTCTGGCCCGGCAGGTGATATCTCAGTTAGAACTGCGGCGACGGACTGTCGTTCTCACAGAAACCATTGCCCGTCACCATCAAATCGAAGCCGATCAGAAACTTTTTCACAATCTCACGTCAGATCTGGTTGGCCTACTGGGTTTTGACGGTTATCTGAAGAACCTGAATCCAAGCTGGCGCAGATCTTTAGGGTTTAGCAACGCCGAGTTAATGGCGAAGCCATTTCTAGACTTCATTCACCCTCATGATCGCGAGAAGGTGCTGAAGCAGATCCAGAAGGTGATCGGTGGCAATCATCAAGTCACTGTAGAGAGTCGCTGCCGCCATACGGATGGGACTTATAGCCGGGTAGATTGGAACCTGACAGCGCTATCGGGGCGATCGCTGATCTACCTCTCTGCCACCCCCCATACCCATCTGGGGCATCTCCCCGGCCCCCAATCCGAAACCGATGCCACTACCACCGCCGCTCTGATTGCTGCCCAAAACCAGCACTGTGTCGTGTCGATGACAGACCGGGACGGCACGATTACTTATGTGAACGATCGCTTCTGCGAAGTCTCCTGGTATACGCGCGACGAGCTGATCGGCCAGACCCATCGCCGCATCAACTCGGGCTATCATCCCCCCGAATTTTTTCAAGATCTCTGGAAAACCATCACCTCAGGGCACAGTTGGCACGGTGAAATCTGTAACCGTACCAAAACCAATTTGTTGTTTTGGATGGAGACCACGATTGTTCCGGTTCCCAATGACCAGGGTGTTCCTGAGTATTACATTGCCATTGCCACGGATATTACCGAGCGCAAGCATACCGAAGACGAGCTGAAAGAGCGATCGCACCTGGCTGAGCTGGGAGCGGAAATGGGTGGCGTCCTCTCCCATGGTGGAGTTGTGAATGAACTGCTAACCTCTTGCGCGAATCTGATGGTGCGCTATCTGCATGTTCCCTTCGTACGGTTGTGGACGCTGAACCCTGACACCCGCTTGCTCGAGCTTCAAGCCGTTGCCGGGCATCATAGCCAGCCGAAGGAGTTTAGCTCTCGCATTCCCCTGGGGATTTCCATCGTTGGTTTCATTGCGCAGAGCCACCAGCCCTACTTTACTGACACTGTAACGAATGATGTCTGCATTGGCGCAAAGGATTGGTTGGAACGGGAGCAGCTTCAAAGCTTCACGGGTTATCCGCTCATTGTGGAAGATCGCCTACTTGGCGTCATGGCTCTGTTCGATTGCAAACCCATGTCCCAGGCAGTCCGCAAAACTCTCGGCCTGGTAGCAAACAATATTGCAGTTGCCATTGATCGCACCCTGGCTCGCGCCGAGCTGATGAGCCGTCGAGAAGCGCTATTGTTCCGGCTAGCCAGCCAGATTCGGGATTCTCTGAACCTGGATGAAATTCTGGAAACGACTGTCAATGAGATCTGGTCGTTGTTGCAGATCGATCGCTGTCATTTCCTCTGGTGCTGGCCCAGCCAGGATGCACCTACCCTGGTGATTACCCATGAGGCGCGGGATCCTAAACTGCCCAGTTTTCGGGGGGATTACCCTGAGCCTCAGGCCGCCATTCTTGCCCGCCGTATTCTCAATCTCGAGATGGTGCGGGTCGACAATCTGACCCAGGAGGCCGAACACCGTGATCCTGAACTACAGGAGGTGTTGGAGCATATGGATGCGCTGGCCCAAATCATGATTCCCCTGGAGACACGCTCGGGACGTTTAGGTGCAATTGTCTGTAGCCA
Organism: Leptolyngbya sp. PL-A3; assembly: GCF_039962325.1. Taxonomy (NCBI): domain Bacteria; kingdom Bacillati; phylum Cyanobacteriota; class Cyanophyceae; order Leptolyngbyales; family Leptolyngbyaceae; genus Leptolyngbya; species Leptolyngbya sp. PL-A3. The sequence continues at coordinate 54,777 of NZ_JAMPLB010000037.1, read as the reverse complement.
TGGCTATGTTCGGTTGTGGAGTGACAGTGAAATTGAGTTATTGAAGGCAGTAGCGGATCAGGTGGCGATCGCCATCGACCAGGCTGAGCTTTACTCTAAGAGCCGTGCCGCTGCCAGTGCGGCAGAGACACAGGCTCAACAGCTCAGTGAAGCCTTACAAAACTTGCAACAAACCCAGGCCCAGCTGATCCAAACAGAGAAAATGTCCAGTTTGGGCCAGATGGTGGCTGGCATTGCCCATGAGATCAATAACCCCGTCAATTTCATCAATGGCAACCTCGTGCATGCCAACAACTACACCAAAGATTTGCTACACCTGCTGCGCCTCTACCAGGAGCACAACCCCTCCCCTACCTCAGAAATTCAGTCAGCACTCCAGGCCATCGATATCGATTTTGTCAGTGATGACCTGCCTAAGCTGATGTCTTCCATGAAGATCGGAGCCGATCGCATTCGCCAAATTGTCCTATCCCTCCGCAACTTCTCCCGGCTAGACGAAGCCGAGAAGAAGCCGGTGGACGTCCACGAAGGGATTAACAGCACTCTACTGATTCTGCAAAACCGCATGAAGACCTGCCCTGATGGGGGTGTCATTCAGCTCATTAAAGAATATGGTCACCTACCTCTGGTGGAGTGCTATGCCGGGCAGCTCAACCAGGTATTCATGAATATCTTTGCCAACGCCATCGATGCCCTGGAAAACTACGGCGAACCCCGCATCATCAGCGTTCGCACTGAGTTCACCCCGCAGGAGGACTCCACCAAACCCTCCTCCTGGAACGGAGCTAAGGAGATTCAGCCCGGCACGGTTACCGTTTACATTCGCGATAACGGGCCAGGTATGAATGCTGAGACGCGCGATCGCCTGTTTGATCCCTTCTTCACGACTAAACCTGTGGGCAAAGGTACGGGTCTTGGCCTTTCCATCAGCTACCAAATCGTTGTCCAGAAGCATAATGGCAGCTTAGAATGCCGATCCGAACCAGGCCAAGGCACCGAGTTCATTGTTCGCATTCCGACTCAACAGCCAGATATCGTAGAAACTCCCATTCGCTGTTGAAGATAAAAAGTAGGACGCATTGCTCCCTACCGGGTGCAATCTAGTACTTCCCCACACCCAATCTGCCTAGTGGGATGTAGCGGGCTTTGCCCGCTACATCCCACTAGTACGCTGAGGCGGAAATCCATCACCTATGTTTTTGTGTAGGGTGCGAAGCACCCTACACAAAAACATAGGTTGCAAACTTAGGCCGCAGCCTACTAGGCAGATTGGGGACCGTCAGAATCGGTGGGGTGAACTAAGAATTGGGCCAATTAGTTGGCTCTAAGTATGTAGTGCCATAGATAGCATTTGAATAAAGAATGGAGCGGTGTTAGGCGCCGCTCCATTCTTTAATACAGTTTGTTCAGCCGAATTTGAGATGACCTAGCTAGCTAGATACTCACGAATATCGGCCCGACGCTTACGCAGCTTGTTAAGGGCTTCCCGTTCAATCTGGCGAACTCGTTCCCGGCTAATATTGAGGCGATCGCCAATCTTTGCCAGCGTTAAAGAACGGCCATCTTCCAGACCAAACCGGAGGGATAGCACTTCCCGCTGCTGAGGCGTCAGGTCTTCCATCAAGATTTCCAATTCGCCCCGAAGAGAGATTTGGGAGGCAAAATCTTCAGGGGATGGGCCGGTGTCCTCCAGAAGCTCACCCAGTTCTGTATCCTGGTTGTCGCCTACGCGCAGATCGAGGGAGAGGGGCAGACGAGATTTCTCCAGGTACTCCCGCACCTGCTTCACCGATAACTCTAGTTCGTCTGCTAGTTCAGACATGGTAGCAGCGCGACCCAGTTTCTGAGCGAGTTGCCGTTGAGCCTTTTTGATTTTGTTAAGTTTCTCAGTAATGTGGATGGGGAGCCGAATGGTACGGCTCTTTTCGGCGATCGCCCGAGTAATAGCCTGCCGAATCCACCAGTAGGCATAGGTTGAGAAGCGATAACCCTTGGAGGGGTCAAACTTTTCAACACCACGCTGCATTCCGATAGTACCTTCCTGAATTAAGTCAAGAAGATCCACATTACGTTTAATGTATTTTTTCGCAACGGAAACGACAAGCCGTAGATTGGCTTCTACCATCTTCCGTTTGGCACGTTCCCCTTCAGCGATCACCTGCTCCAAATCCTCCAGGGAGATTTGAGCCCGTTGAGCCCACTCCGGTAAATCAGGCTCATAGCCCAACTCGGAAGTCATATCTTCCCGGAGTTCATGCAGCAGCCCCAGGCGGCGCACCTGTTTTCCATAAATAATCTCTTGTTCATGGGTTAAAAGTGGCACCCGCCCAATCTCTCGGAGGTAAGCCCGTACTGGATCTGTAGAACCTTGGGATGTTTTCATGGCGAAAACCTCGCTTCCGTGTGAGGTTAGAACAATTGTACTAATAATTAAAAGGCTAGAGTGATGTCCATGCAAGAGTCCTTGCACTGAGAGACTGAGCGATACAATCCTCTAGAAAATTACGGACGTGATTAGAAGATGCCTATGCCCTTTCTCCGCAAAATCGAACTGGATCCCTAAATTTCAATACTGCTCTCCAGCAACACACAATATGGGTGCGGATAAACAGGATCTTTTATGGATTCCAAAAATGAGACACCGGCCTCGTGAATATTAAAGATTGTAACATTTATTAAGTTTTTGCTTATCCCCCCTATGAGGGAGAGATATACCAGTCGGGCTTGGATTAGTTCTAAGCTACTGGTAAAAAACGAAATTGAATGCATCTACCACAACAAATTTAAGATTGTCAGAGGAGAAAGAATAAAGTTTCATCCTCATCAAATCTCCCTGCCATGCTAGAGACACTTCTAAGGATTCCTGGGTTGTCCTGTCATTCTGAGCCTTTCTGGCTGTCTCAGACCAGTACCTTTTAGCCTAAGCCGTGAGTGGTGGGCAGGCTCTACTTTAAAGGGGAAAACCCTATCAACCACGGGCTTTAGACAAAAAGAGAGTGAGAGCAAGGCTCCCACTCTCTTTTATTAATAAATAGATAGGTAGTACCACTACACGAATTTACAATGTCCCGTGAACCCTCGTCCTCATAGGTTACCTGAGAGCGATCGAGCCTTAAACTGCGTGCATTGACTTCTTCAGCAGCTTCAGTCCTTTCTTAACGCGCCGAGATACGGTTACCGCGCTAATCCCAAGGCGCTCTGCCGTTTCCTTTTGGGTCAAGTCGTGCAGAAAGACGAACTCTAGTACGTCGCGAGTGCGCTTCTCTAGTTGAACCAGCGCTTGCTGTAAGCGAATTTGGTCTTCCTGAGCCAATTGGAAGCTGCGGTATTGGGGGTCAGGCAGAAGCTCACCCAGGCTGGTAGAGCTATCCTCTTCATCACGCATGGGAGCATCAAGACTCAGCGGAGCGCGATTTCGGTAGGCCAGCTTGATTTGCTGCCACTCTTCAATAGAGATTTCCAGAGCTGTTGCCAATTCTGTATCGGTGGGTTGGCGGCGCAGTTGAGTCTGCATTTCGCGGGTTACAGCAGCAGCCTGATGCTGTAGAGCTTGCCAACGACGAGGAATGCGAACAGCAGACCCCTTGTCGCGCAAGTAGTGCTGAATTTCACCGCGAATGTAGGGAATTGCAAAGGAACTAAAGGCGTGGCCCTTGCCCATATCGAACCGCTCGATGGCTCGAATTAGCCCCATACTACCAACCTGGATTAGATCCTCGTAACTTTCTGTGCACTGGTTAACCCAATGGTGGGCCTCCTTGCGAACCAGGCCAAAATTTAGTTTCACCAGTTGATTGCGAATGAGGGGAGTGGGATTGTTCTGGTACTCCCGCAACAGTTCTAGAGTCTCGCTTTTAAGTTCGTTGGTGACTGGAATAGACATGACGAGTTTCAGGTAGGTTCAGGTGACAACACAAAGACCACTGAATTCTTGTACGAATATTCGGGGGAATTTAGGACAAGGAGTTCAGTGCTAGAGGCTCGAGATCCGTGAGGAAAACAGGCTCTCATTTGGTAAATAGAAGACGCTAATTAAACCTATTCTGGGACTCCACTGTTCATCAACGGCATTTTTACGGAACCACCCATTTGCTAATAGAGACCGTGAAATCATTGCAAAACAGAGGTATTCGAAAGAAATGGAAACAGCGTCGGCAGAATCTGAACACAATCGCTCAGCGGGAACCCCTTATGCTCACCAATCTTACGGACAAATCCGTTACATTCTTAAAAAAAACAGCAAACTTTTGGACAAATTGAATATTTAATCATTATTTATTGGAAGTTTCTAAAGATATTAATTTTTTTCCGGTTTTAGATTGACGAGATTCGGCTCTATTTCATGAGAAAAGGCTAGGGGGTACGGCCCAGGGGCACAGAAAACAGCCTTTATTTTGTGAACTCAACGGAAGTGTATTGCTCATAAAACATTGGTCGGTTTTCAAACAAAGGATTTTATCATTTGTTGCGCTAGTGGCGGTGGTTGTACTGAGCTCCCGACATTATTTCATGAATTTCCCTTTTATATCTCAAATTCCTCCCATTTCTACTTAAAACCTTCTGGTTTTTGATGGGATATTTCTCGCTTGAACTTTATAGAAATGACATGAGATCCATTTCTTTGTGAAGGAAATGTAAAATTTCTCTCTCGCCTCATCAGTCATGTTTCAAGCAGGTGGATGGATGTGGTGAAAGGGGAAGGGGGCTCTATACCCCTCACTTTTGACAAACTTAGGCTGTCGAGTACTAGGAGAATGGTCTGGCTGCGATCGCCTTACGCATAAGGCCTTGAGTTATGTTCTGGAAGTGTGGATGGGGTGTGGAGGAAAAGACATAACCGTGCTCTTTCTTCCACATCCCATCCACAGGTTTGAAATAAAACTAAACAGGTCTTTAAAAAAAAGGAGCCAAAAGGCTCCTTCCTAAAAGTTCCAATAGAATTCTGAGAGCTAGATTTAAGAACTCTCAGACTGGTAGGTTTCTAAAGCAGATTCTAGGCTGCCTCAACCCGAGCATAGAAGCGACCACGGATTCGGACATCCACTGCCTCCTTACCACCCATGTCAGTATCGGAAGGTTGAATGCTCTCAAAGGTGCCAGAGATTTCGCCCGTTGCTTCATCAACTTTGGTGACTTGCATGGAGATCCGGCCACGGCCCACATCGAACTTCTTCTTATTCTCCCGTTGTAGCTCTTCGCTATCTGCTTGAGCAGGTAGGGCTACAGCACTGTCATAGCCCGTAGCCAAACCACGGCCTTTAGGATCCAGGAAGTTAGCCGTCCGGTAAGAGGGAACCTTGAACTCTCCTTCAAAGTCGGTGGATGCGTTAATGCTGCCAGAGCCGGCGGCGGAAGCAACCAAGCCTTTGATGGTAAACAGGAAGGGAACCTCTTCGCCACCGGGGAGAAGAACAGTAGTTGCCTGGAAGTCAAACCCGTCTTCTTCAACGAATTTTAGGCTGTTATTCTCGCCAAGCTTAAGAGAGCCGCGTACCTGGTCAATTGTGGTGGTGTAGCGGGTTAGGGTTTTGCCCTCGACAAATTGAGCCTCTTGACGCTTGTTAACGGGCTCCTCTTTGACCGCGTAGCTGGTAGGTTCCAGGCAAAGATCAACGAGAGAGTAAGATTGGCTAGCGTTAAGGGGAATGGAGCCCCGACGAATTTCGGTGACCTCAGGGCAGGCGTTGGCGAGACCTGTGCCTCGGATTTGTTCGTAGGTCAGGGGGCCTTTGTCAGAGGGAGCCTGACCGCAGGCCGTCAGCAAGCCCATGCATAATGCAAGGAATGCGACAACGAGAGCGCGATACCTCATGATGAACCTCGAATATCTCTTTTCTTAATCTGATTGTTTTTGGATGGGTGGGCCGAAGCCATATACAGATCAGCTAATCAGCATTCTACAGGAGGTTGCGCCTCTGTTCTCTGGCTTCTCACAACATTTCTGGCCGAAGGTTTTGTTCTAGTTTGGGCCGTTCTGTGTTAAGGGCAGGGGACATGAAGTACCTGACGCCTCCGATTGCATGAGAATTCATCATCTCTATAGCGGTATCAAGTTAATTAAGTATAGAGGGTAGTGTTGTGGCACGTGGCGCTACACTACCCTCTGTACTTATTCAATCCAAGTTTTCGCGCGAAAAAGTGCATGCAGTCGGACCAGTCGTTCATGGTGAACGGTTGTTGGTGCAGGGGCGGGAGAATCTGGAAAAGACTGCCGTTGCATGAAGGTATGGATAAATTTGCTCCTTGGTTTTGGGTTAGGGCGGCTATCAGGGAGACTATTTTATATACGCTATGGTTGCGGCATACTGGTTTGCTACTTTGTTTGGAGCGTTAGCATCCTATGGAGAACTATCCTATTGAAGAAAGTATTGTAAAGAGGCAACAGCAGGAGAAGGATCAGGAGGCGATCGCCCAACTGGTTCAGAAGACTGCTGACTCTTATCGAGGCGATGGGGAGGCGTTGTTGGGTCTGCTCAGGATTCTCGAAAAGCTCCATCGAGAGATTCGGGACGAACTGTTTCAGGAAACCCTTCCTAAAACGCGCCATGAACTTTACGCCTTGCTACGGGATATTGAGGCGAGTGGGGGGTGGCCTTACATTGGACGAATGCGGTTACAGGCTCTCCTGACTAACCTATTAGAGCCGGATGAACCGCAGCACTCTTCGGAGCCGTGAAATGGATTCCTAAAACTGTGCCGCTTGCACTCCGAACGGCACAGTTTTGGGAGTAATAGTTTTGAGCGTATTTGTAGGTGGGCGATCGTGAATCCGCACTCCGCTTCGCCGGGGAAATCAGTAGAATGAGAGAAATTCCTCGATTGTGAAGCAACGCGGCATGATTCCAACCGTAATTGAACAGTCCGGACGCGGCGAACGCGCCTTTGATATCTACTCTCGCCTGCTGCGGGAGCGGATCATTTTTCTAGGGCAGCAAGTTGACTCGGAAGTTGCCAACCTGATAGTGGCCCAGTTGCTTTTCTTAGAAGCGGATGACCCCGAAAAAGACATTTATCTCTACATCAATTCGCCGGGTGGCTCCGTTACCGCTGGGATGGGTATTTTTGACACCATGAACCACATCCGCCCTGACGTATGCACCATCTGTGTTGGTCTGGCTGCCAGCATGGGCGCATTTCTCCTGGCAGGAGGGGCCAAGGGCAAGCGCAGCAGCCTGCCTCACTCCCGTATTATGATCCACCAGCCTCTGGGGGGTGCTCAAGGGCAAGCCACAGATATCGAGATTCAAGCTCGGGAGATTCTGTATCACAAGCAAAATCTGAACCGTTGGCTGGCAAACAATACTGGCCAACCCCTTGAAAAGATCGAGCGGGATACAGAGCGCGACTTCTTTATGTCTGCTCAGGAAGCTGTAGAGTATGGCCTGATTGATCAGGTTATTGACAAGGCAGCAGTTGGTAGCCGTCCTCCGGTTACAGCGGCTAGCTAGCTTTAACTTGACAGAAGTCTTAAACAGGTGCGTCATAGGCGCACCTGTTTTTTATCCTGCGCCAAAAGCCAGAATATATAGCAATGGTAAGTGCGTTAAGTACAGCAACGGTGGTGTGGGGCACTTCGTGCCCCACACCACCGTACTTAATCAACTCGCACAGCGCTATATATACATTGCCCATTTTTGCGTGTGCGCTGCGCGCTCAAAAACGCCCTTAAGCCGAACTAGAGTTACTTTACAGAGCTGGGGGAGACGGTTGAGCTTTGAGGTAGCTCAAAAACTCGTAGAGTTCTAGCTCGGTGAGCTCTGAGCGGGTTTGCTTGTTATAAGTTTGAGACAGATAGTCTCGTCCGCGGATTCGGCTCCAGCCCAGGCGTTGCAACTCTACATCCGTCTGCGCGATGACATCTGATAAATCTACTGATTCAGGGACTCGGGAGGGCTCAGCCCTGGTTTCCTTACGACGAGGCTTTTTAGTGCCACTGGAGGCACTATCCTCAGGATTTTTCTTGAGCAGCTCGCTGGCTGGGATCATCTGTTCCAACACCTGACGTGGGTCGGGGCCATCGTCAGGTTCGTCGAGAGGATTTTGATATGTATGGCTATAGAGGTCGGCAACCACTGGCCCTGCTGAAAAATCTTCGTCAAAGGAAGGTGCAGGGATGGGGGCTGATATTGCAGGTGGCAGCGGTTCTGGAAGGGGCGATCGCCCAATTGGTGTGGTTATGGCTGGCAAGGGAGGCGTAACTGTCGCTGCTGCTGAAAAACTGCCACTTAATGGTAGTTCAGGACTGGGAATGGAGGAACTAGATGAGGGGCTTGCTGGGAGCTTGAGTGCTTGAATAGCCCGTTCTTTAGCCCGATCCTCGGCGGCTTCAATCGTATGAGCGGCGGCCAGACCTGATGCCAGAGCCATACCATTAACCTGGACTAATGCCCGGACGATGAACTGCCCATCCTGTACGGTCACAAACTCGGCTACAACCACTGCCATAGGCCAGGTTGCCCGCAACTGTATAAGTAAACTATCCAACAACGCCATGCTCTCCCGTGAGGCGATTCCCCGGTAACTCAAATCTAAAATCAAGCTTCTATGAGTTTTCCACGTTAAGCTGATTAAAGGGAATTTGCAAGCTGTAGCACTTTTGTCCCGGTAAGCCAAGACTACCCGGGTAGAGGCGATCGCTTCCCCGGTTGCAATTCACCAGTCGTCTGATGTGGGGTTCATGCTGGATTCTTTACTTGAGCCAAATTTTGGGGCAGATACTCTGCTGTTACTGCCCGTCCTAATTGCGCTAGAAGCTGTCTTGTCAGCAGACAATGCTATTGCGTTGGCGGCGATCGCCCAGGGGTTGGGTACAGCCAAACTCCAGAAACAAGCGCTAAATTTGGGTTTGCTGGCAGCCTTTCTGTTACGGGTGGTACTGATTCTATCGGCCACCTGGGTCATTCGTTTCTGGCAGTTTGAGCTGGCGGGTGCCCTGTATTTGCTGTGGTTGGTGTTTCAATACTTCACCTCTGACGAAGAAGAGGTGGGTGGCGAAGCTCATCATCGTGGGCCGCGGTTTCGCTCCCTCTGGCAAGCGATTCCGGTGATCGCCATTACGGATCTGGCGTTTTCTCTGGATAGTGTGACGACCGCGATTGCTATCTCCGATGAGATCTGGCTGGTGCTAACGGGTGGGCTGATTGGAGTGCTGTCGTTACGACTAATGGCGGGATTGTTTATTCGCTGGTTGGACGAATACACGCACTTGGAAGATGCCGGTTACTTGACGGTATCCCTGGTGGGACTGCGGTTGCTGGTTCGCGTGATCCATCCAGAATTGGTTCCGCCCGAGTTTGTGATGATTGGGGCGATCGCCCTCCTCTTCATATGGGGTTTTTCTAAGCGCAATCAGCCATTAGAATCCACTCCTGTAACGGAGGCTCTGCCGACTGTAGATGGGCTGGAAGAGACCCGGCAACACGCTGTGACTGCTTTAGAGACGCGCACAGAAACCGTAGAAGAAGTCTCTGCTGAATAACTATTGAACGACCCGTAGTAGTAGAGAAGGGTGGGCGCTAAGCGTTCACCCTTCTCTACTATTACGGCTAGTAAATGGCGTTGCTCAGTCGGAATAGTAGTCCATTTCTAAACATACGCAAACTTCAGTCATTAAATATAGCGGTATCCAGGCTAATTAAGTACAGAAGGTAGTGTGTGGCGTGGCGTGCCACACACTACCTTCTGTACTTAATCAACTCACACAGTGCTGTATTAGATTGATACAGCTTTTTAAGGGCTTAAATCCTATTCTAGACTCCTTCTTTGTAGTGATAAAAAGAACAGCCAGGCTACTCAGTAAGATAGAGAGAAACCGTCTGTTATTAAGTATTAAAACTCAGAACAACAAGCAAATTAAAAATGGAAAGCGGCATTACAAACGAGGTAAATAGATAGCAGGTATCTATGGGGAACTTTTGAAAAAAAGCAAAGCGTTTGTTCGCACTTACAGCATTTTTTGCTTTAGAAGGGATGAGAGATGGATGTGGACCGAACTCTCGTATCCATCCCTCGTCCTTTACCGGAGCCGTAAGGGTTATATATGTGCGCAAGCCGAATACGCGTGCGTTTGAGTCCTATTTAGAAGGGCTATCGTTCGCGAATATGGTTTGAGAAGTGTTATTTGTTTGGAGCAGTTGTAATAAGTCTTCAAGCTTCTTAAATGAAAACGTTGCTTAAGGCACATGGATTCTCAATCGGAATATTATCCAATGACTTTAAGTGATCAGTAGCTGACGTCAGTCTTTCAAAACACATCTGATTTTTAAGGCTTTGAAGTCACTTTTAAAAATAGAAGCTTGGGAGAGACTAAATGGCCTATACAACAACCGCGAAGTCGTCTGCGACCCGTGTGTTATTGGTAGCTCCGCTTTCGGGTATGCTTTTACCGATTGACCGTGTTCCGGATCCAGTTTTTGCCCAGAAAATGGTGGGTGATGGCATTTCCATTGATCCAACCAGTCAAATTTTGCAAGCTCCCTGTGATGGGGAAGTCATCCAATTGCATCCGTCCAACCATGCCATTACTCTTCGTACGGCAGAGGGCTTGGAAGTATTGATGCATATTGGTCTGGATACCGTAACGTTACGGGGTCAGGGATTTAGCCCGAAGGTGGCAGTGGGCGATCGCGTCAAAGTTGGAGATCCCCTCATCGCCTTTGATGCTGATTATGTCGCGCTTCATGCTGTCAGCTTGCTGACCCAGGTCGTGATTACCAATAGCGATCGCGTGGCGCAATTCGTTCCACAAACGGGCAACGTGGTTGCAGGCCGCGATATGGTGCTGGAACTCGCCCTCTCAGCTGCTGCCACCGGAGCCCTCTCCACGGAGGGAAATGTGGTGCGTTCCGAGGAAATTGTGATTCCGAACCCTGAAGGGTTGCACGCGCGGCCATCAGCGGTGCTGGTTAATTTGGCCAAGAAGTATAAGGCTGAGTTGCGGCTACGGCGTGGTAATGACCAGGCCAATGCCCGCAGTGTCGTTGCCCTGATGGGGATGCAAATCAACCGGGGAGATGTGGTTATTCTGGAGGGCCGGGGGGATGATGCGGAGGGGGCGATCGCTGAGCTCTCTGAAGCGATTCGTTCCGGTCTGGGTGAAGAGGGAGCAAAGCCAATGCCCGCTCCTTCTAGCATTGCCCAGATGGAAGAGGCTAAACCCGCCCCGCGCCCTCGTTCGGAGGACCCCAATGTGATTCTAGGCGTGGCCGCATCTCCGGGGATGGCTGTCGGTTACCTGCACCAGGTCAAAAATCAGGAAATTGCCGTAGAAGAGGTCGGGGGCACGCCGAATCAGGAACAGCGCAAGCTGGAACAGGCGATTGAACAGGCTCGATTAGAGGTGGAAGCTCTGCGGGCCAAGGTCCATGGCCAGGGGGATCCCAAGAAGGCTGCAATTTTTGCGGCTCACCAGGAAATTTTGGAGGATCCAGAGATTTATGACAGAACGGCAAGCCTGATTACCGAAGGGAAAAGTGCTGCTTATGCCTGGAAGCACGTGTATACCAGCCAGGCCAATCAGTTGGCAAAGTTGCAGAATACCCTCCTGGCTGAGCGAGCCAACGATTTGCGAGACGTTGGCGGGCGAGTACTCCGGATTCTGACCGGCGTGACGACAGAAACGGCAACCTATCCCGAACAGACCGTTCTGGTGGCTGAAGACTTGACGCCATCGGATATGGCTACCCTCGATCGCACCCGCGTCATTGGGTTCTGCACCGTGGCTGGTGGGTCAACGTCACACGTAGCAATTTTGGCCCGATCAATGGATATTCCGGCGATCGCGGGTTCTGAAGAACGGGTAATGGGGCTAGCCGATGGCATGCCGGTCATCCTTGACGGTAGCAAGGGACGTCTGCGGCTAAATCCCAGCTCTGAGGAAATGGAGAGCACCCGCCAGCGAATTCAGCGCGTGGCTGAGAAGCGAAAAGTAGACTTTGCTGCCCGTGAACAAGCTGCTACCACTCGTGATGGCCACCCAATTGAAGTGGTTGCCAACATTGGCAACCAGGAGGAGGCCGAAAAATCTATTGGCCTCGGTGGTGAAGGGGTAGGCTTGCTGCGCACCGAGTTTGTCTTCATGGAAAGCGCCAGTGCCCCATCTGAAGAGGTGCAAAGCCAAATTTACGGTAACATCGCTGCTGTAATGAAGGGCCGTCCGGTTATCATTCGGACCCTCGATGTGGGGGGGGATAAACCTTTGCCCTATATGCCCATGCCCCACGAAGAAAATCCGTTTTTGGGAGAACGGGGGATTCGCATTGGCTTCGATCGCCCCGAAATTTTGCGTACCCAAATGCGAGCGATTCTCCGAGCTTCTCAGCAAGGCACTGTGCGGATCATGTTTCCCATGATTGCGCGGCTGGACGAAATCCGCATGGCCAAAGCCATGTTAGAGGAGGAACGGCAACGGCTGGGGGTGGCTCCCATCGAAGTTGGCATCATGATTGAGGTGCCTTCGGCTGCGGTGATGGCTGACCAGTTTGCCCAGGAAGTCGACTTCTTCTCCATTGGAACAAATGACTTGACTCAGTACACCCTGGCGATGGACCGTGGCCATCCCAAATTGGCCCCCCTCATTGACGGTCTGGATCCAGGGGTACTGCGGTTGATTGACCTGACGGTGCGCGGAGCCAGCCGCTACGGCAAGTGGGTCGGGGTCTGTGGTGGAATTGGCAGCGATCCTCAAGCTATACCGATCCTCATTGGGCTGGGTGTGAAAGAGTTGAGCGTGAGCATACCCACCATTCCCAGCATTAAAGCCCAGATCCGTAACCTGAGCCTGGTAGAGTGCCGAGAATTAGCATCAAGGGCTTTGGCTGCAGAGACTGCCGCTGCTGTGCGCGACCTCAGCCCCTTCATCGAAGAGTAGTTTGTCCGGGTAGACACCCATGGTTTGGAAAACGCTGGGTGTCTTAAACCTTTCCATCTAAATAAATCCCTTCACGACGTTCGTCATTATGTGGAAAAGAGCTTTTGCGCTATTGCAGCAGATGGGAAAGGCCCTGATGCTGCCTGTATCGGTGCTTCCGGTTGCTGGCTTGCTGCTGGGGTTGGGAAGCGCTCGTTTGATTGAACTGCAAAACCTGGAAAGTGGTGTGATTGACAAGGCTACCTTCTGGTGGTTGCCCGAATCTCTAGCGACCATTATGAAGGCGTCAGGGGATGCCATTTTTGGGGCCTTGCCGCTGATTTTTGCCATTGCCGTGGCGATCGCCTATACCGGTAACGACGGGGTTTCGGCTCTGGCGGCCACGGTTGGTTTCATGGTGTTCATCGCATCTCTGGGAGCGGTCGGAGCATTTCGAGAATTTGTCACTGAATCCCAGGTGCAGGAACTGATTCAGGCAGGGGACCCAACCCCTGCGGTATGGATGAAGCCCGTTCTGGGGATTGAAACGCTGGATACGGGGGTCTTCGGCGGTTTGATCATCGGTTGTATTGCTGCCTATTTATTCAACCGCTTCTTCCGAATTCAGTTACCCCAGTATTTAGGATTCTTTGCCGGAAAGCGCTTCGTCCCGATTATTACCGGGTTGACGGCGATCGTCGTTGGGGTGCTGATGAGCATAATCTGGCCTCCTGTGGGTGGTGCGATCAATAACTTTGCGAACGCAGCGGCGAGTGGCAGCAACATACCAGTGTCGGCGGGGACCTATGCGTTGGTGGAGCGATCGCTCATCCCCTTCGGCCTGCACCACGTTTGGAACGTACCCTTCTTCTTCCAAATTGGTTCCTACACCGATCCGGTAACGAATCAATTGGTACGGGGTGACATTAACCGCTTTTTTGCCGGGGATCCCACCGCAGGTATTTTAGGCGGGGGCTACTGGTTCAAAATGTTTGGCCTTCCAGCTGCGGCGATGGCCATCTGGCATTCCGCTAAGCCCAAAAACCGTGCAATCACGGGTAGTTTGATGGTGTCAGCCGCACTCACCTCGTTCCTGACAGGGATTACCGAACCGCTGGAATTCTCCTTCCTATTCGTTGCCCCGCTCCTCTATGTGATCCATGCCGTCATGGCTGGAATCTGTGATTTTCTGTTTGTGGCGCTGGGGGGACGGATGGGCTTTACCTTCTCCCAGGGGTTTATTGACTTTGCGCTGTTTAATCAGTTGGGTAACTGGAACGGCGACAAGGGCGAGGTTTGGAAACTCATCATTGGTGGCGGCATTGTGGTGGCGGCGGTGTATTATTTCGTCTTCCGCTTTGCCATTCGCGTTCTGGATTTCAAAACCCCAGGTCGAGAAGATGAGGAGGTCACCCCCGAGGGCATTGGGGAGGTGGCTGCTGCGGCAGCCACGGGCGGTATGGCTGGAGAACTGGTACGGGCCTTTGGCGGTCGCAACAATATTGCAGTGTTAGACGCCTGTATTACCCGTCTGCGGGTTACTGTTGAGGATAAAGCCAAGGTGAACAAGGGCAAGCTAAAAGCTCTGGGAGCCACGGGGGTTTTGGAGGTGGGCAACAGTGTTCAGGCTATTTTTGGCCCTCGCTCTGAGAACTTGAAGACGGATATGAGTGAGTATCTCAAAACGGCTGGGCCAGAAGCTGATGTGGTTGAGGCTCCTCCTGCGAATCTGGTAGCAGCAGAGCCGACGAATGGAGTGGCGAGCCCTCCCGCTCAACAACGCGACCCCCAAGCGGCTCAAAAGGCAAGCACTATTATCCGTGCTTTGGGTGGGATACAGAATATTCGTCGAGCTGAGCCTGTGGCGCTCACCCGCTTACGGGTGGAAGTGGCCGACAGTAACGCCGTCGATGAGGCAGGTTTACGGAATGCAGGGGCAGAAGGAATTCTGCGGTTACCAGAGGGGGTTTTACACATCCTTTTAGGTCTTGGAGCTGATCAATATGCCAATGAGATTCAGAATCATCTGACTCAGGGGGCCGGTACTTAAAACCTGCACGGTGTGAAATAAAGATAGGGGGAGTTTTCTGGTAGCAGGGGACTCCCTTTTTTAAGGGGCATCAGCGGTAAACACCTATAGCTGATAGGGTCGAGGGGCCATCACAATAAAAACCAGACGCGCAGGATATTAGGGAACAGCAATGCGGTTGATTGTATGTGACAACGGTCAGGTTGGAGAGTGGGCGGCGCGATATGTGCGGCAGCGGATTGTGGAGTTTGGGCCAACGAGCGATCGCCCCTTCGTTCTTGGTCTGCCCACAGGTAGCACGCCTCGCGGGATGTATCGCCGTTTAGTCGAGTTTCACCGTGCGGGTGACCTCAGCTTTCGTCACGTCGTTACTTTCAACATGGACGAGTATGTGGGACTGCCGAAGGATCATCCCGAAAGTTACCACACCTACATGCGCCAGAATTTCTTTGATCATGTTGACATCCCGGCTGACCAAATTCACATTTTGGATGGCAATACCGATAATCCCGATCGCGAGTGTGCAGCTTATGAAGCCAAAATTGAACAGTATGGCGGGATTGAGTTATTTATTGGCGGTGTAGGGGAAGATGGTCATATTGCCTTTAACGAACCTGGTTCGTCTTTAAAGTCTCGCACGCGATTGAAGACGTTGACCTACAGCACCCGCCTGTCTAACTCCCGCTTCTTTCAGGATGATCTGAGTAAGGTGCCAAAATTAGCCTTAACCGTGGGAGTTGGCACGATCTTGGATGCCCGTGAGGTGATGATTCTAGCGCAGGGATTTAAGAAAGCCCAGGCCGTTCAACAGGCGATCGAAGGAGGCGTTAATCATATGTGGACTGTGTCGGCGTTGCAATGGCATCCGCGTGCACTCATAGCGTGTGATGACGATGCAACCCTGGAACTAAAAGTCAAGACGGTACGCTATTTCCGAGAAATGGAAGATCATTCAAGGATGTTAAAGAAGCATTCTTAGATGATCTATAAAATGCTTCTGGGAGATAAGCTCGTGGTGTCTCAAACGTTATGCAATATCTATTACTACATCCACTTAATGAAGGATAAAGGTGCTATGTAGGTTGATTCAGTGCCGCTATAGGTGATTGTAGATATATGGATTTATAGTCGCTGTATAGCATATGATGTTGATTAAATTAAATAAGGCATTTCACTTGTATAGAATCACAAGCAGTTAATGTGTGGAGATTACCTCCACACATTAACTGCTGAATCGATCCATCCAGCACTGTAGAAATTGAAGAAATAAAGTGTCGCGATAGGATGAACTGTGCCGTTAAATTATTAGGTGTTGCAGGAAGTAAGGCCTGTAGTAGCTCAGTGTGGGAGTGAGGGGTATGAATCAGTACGCGTTGGTGAATGGGACATTTTACACGGGGATGGCGATAGTACGCGATCGCGCCCTCGTCATCGCTGGCGATCGCATCCACTCCTTCAGTTCCCTGGATGCATTACCCGCCAATTGCCCCACGATCGATTTAGCTGGGGCCAACGTTTCCCCCAGCTTCATTGATCTGCAACTGAATGGCTGTGGTGGGGTGATGTTCAATGACGCTATCACTGCGGAAACGTTGGACATCATGCACCAGACGAACTTACAAAGTGGAACTACCAGCTATCTGCCCACATTAATTACGGCTGGGGATAAAGATATGCGGGAAGCGATCGCCCTCGTATCCCATTATCGTCAGGCCCACCCCTACCGGGTCTTGGGCCTGCATCTGGAGGGGCCATACCTAAACCCAACACGCAAGGGCATTCACAACGGCGATTTTGTTCGAAAGCCTGACTGGGAAATGTTGGAGGCGATCGCTGCTGCGGGCCGAGAGACGGTGAAGCTGGTGACCCT
This sequence comes from Leptolyngbya sp. PL-A3, assembly GCF_039962325.1. Classification (NCBI taxonomy): domain Bacteria; kingdom Bacillati; phylum Cyanobacteriota; class Cyanophyceae; order Leptolyngbyales; family Leptolyngbyaceae; genus Leptolyngbya; species Leptolyngbya sp. PL-A3. The sequence continues at coordinate 38,031 of NZ_JAMPLB010000037.1, read as the reverse complement.
GGCTCCAGAACAGGCCAGTGCTGAACAAATTCAAGTGCTGACAGAGCAGGGCATTTTGGTGTCGGCCGGGCATACGGATGCCACCTATGGGGAGGCGATCGCTGGGTTTGATGCTGGGGTGAGGATGGCAACGCACCTGTTTAATGCCATGACCCCCTGGCAAGGACGCAATCCCGGTATGGTCGGGGCTGTTTTCTGTAGGCCTGATGTTTACGCTGGCATTATTGCAGATGGGCATCATGTTCATTTCGACAGCATTCGCCTATCCAAACAACTGAAGGGCGAGAAGCTGATTCTGGTTACGGACGCAACGCCGCCTGTCGGGACTGACATGGCATCGTTCATGATTGGTGGGCAAGAGGTTTTCTATCGGGATGGAATGTGTGTGTCGGCAGATGGCACCTTGGGTGGCTCGGCACTGACTATGATAGAAGCCGTTGCCAACTGCGTTCACCATGTTGATATTCCCCTGGAGGAAGCGCTTCGGATGGCGACTTTATATCCGGCGCGGGCGATCGGCGTCGATGGTGAACTGGGCTGGATTGGGGAGGGGGCAATCGCTAACCTCGCCATTTTTAATGATGATCTGGAAATTGTTGGTGTGGTTGATGGTGGTCAGTACTTACCTGAAAGAAGGTGATCCTTCACAGCAAGTCCTACGGTGTTAGTAGGTTGATTCAGTACAAAAGGTAGTGTGTGGCACTACACGCCACACACTACCTTTTGCACTGAATTAACTTGAACAGTGCAATCAGGGGGGAGTATTAGAGACTCTGCTTGGGGACGCGCTGCTCCCCAAACCCCTCGGCTGGAGGACGGGGCACCTTCCCCCAGACCCCCTTGCGCTAAAGGGTTATTGATGGGAGGTGAATGTGGCGCTTCGCATCGGTGGGAGAGGATCAGCTTTATGCGCTGTTGGCAATGAGTGGTTTTAACGTCAGTCGGGTTAAGGGCTTTTTCGAGTGCCGCGCGAAGCGCGGCACTCGAAAAAGCCCATTATTGCGTGCGCGTCGCGCACGCAATAATGGGCGGTTCGGCTTTCCCGAACTGACGTGTTTTCGGTTCAACTTGCTAGAGGAATTCTCCTAAAAAGCCTATTCAGCGGCTTAAGGAGGTTTCTGCATAAGAATTTACCTAGAATGTTGGTACTTTGCCCGCTTCGCGGGCAAAGTACCAACATTCTGGGGGTAATTCCATTACTGGAAATCTCCTAATTTTGTCTATGTTGGGTGGTGAGGGGTCTCGTATGCCACACCATCCAACACAGGTTGATTTCACCGTGCAGGACTAGCTTAAGCCCTGAAATAACAGCCAGGACAGGAAAAAATTAGTCACAAAGATCGCTAACAAGGATGTCACCACAGCAGTCGTGGTCGATTGCCCGACCCCTTTTGCACCGCCCGTGGTGGTCAGCCCCCAACTGGAGCCAATAATGGCAATCAAAACCCCAAACACCACAGATTTGATGATGGCGCTGGTTAAGTCGGAAACCATCAAGAAATTTTGAGCAGAATCAAGGAATACTTTGGGGTCAATACCAAACATCGTGTTGGCAATCAGTACCCCTCCAGACATCCCAGTGACGAACGACAGCAGAGACAGCAGCGGTAACATCAATCCGCAGGCAATTACCCGGGGAATTACCAGATAGTCGATGGGGTCGGTACGCAGCATATACAATGCGTCGATCTGTTCAGTCACCTGCATAGTGCCAATCTCGGCAGCAAAGGCCGAGCCAACCCGACCCGCCACGATCACAGCGGTCAGTACCGGAGCCAACTCGCGGGAAAGGGCCAGGGCCAATACCCCCCCAACCGCAGTCCCTGCCCCCAAATTAATGAACTCGCGGGATACCTGAATGGTAAACACCATCCCCACAGTGGCAGCGGTGAGCAGGGCAATCAGCAATGACCCCGGCCCCACCATAGCCATCTGTTCCATAATGTTGCGGCGGTGGATTTTCCCGCCTAACAGATGCACCAGCACCTGCCCTCCCAAGAAAACGGCGGCGGTAAGACGCTCTGCCCACCGTCTCAAGCTACCTGTTCCCACATCCTGTGCCATGCTGCCACCTACTTGCTGTCGTCGTAACAAACGGCTTCATGAACCCCTGTTAACCTGCCTTGCTCACTATATGAGAAGCCTACGCAAAATTTTCTGGCTTTTCTGAGAGCGATTTAAGATTTCTGGCATTCTACAGGCGATCGCCCTTCCACCCCTTATCGTAGAATTATCGCCTCTCTGCACGAAAAGCTTGCGCTTTTGTGCTGTCTGAGTTCGCTACATTGATCCCTGTCACCCTGATGATTGACATGATGAGTTTGATGCGATCGCTCTTTATCGCCAGCTTTTTTGCATTCCTGGTACCGCTGCTGCTGCTAACCGGGCTTGTAGGAACCACGGCCCTGGCGAGCCACATTCCAGGTATTGCCCCCATTGGGCAAGAGCTGAATCAGTTAGTCCTACAATTTTTTCAAATTTTTGGCTCTGGCCACTGGATTACAGGCGTACTAACGATTGCGGTGGCCTGTAGTCTCGTTGGGTTCCTCTTCGATGCTTACCTGGTGTTTTATCACCAATATCACCGTGCTGTTCACAATCATCCGATGCAATAGGGCATTACACCCGCTGGCTATGCTGACTACACCTCTTCCCTGGCTTGTCGACAAGCCAGGGATTTTGCGTATCTGGGCTGTTAAACCCAAAATTTTGCCTAGGAACCGCGGTAACACGCCAATCCATCCAAAATTTTGGGTTCAACAGCCTATATCGCTGTGCGGGTCGATTAAGTACGGTGGTGTGGGGCACTAAGTGCCCCACACCACCGTTGCTGTACTTAACGCACTTGCACATTGCTATATATCGCTTTATATCGTTTGGTTAGAATCGATTGTTTTTGGAAAGCTGTGTGCAGCAAGGCTTTCCAAAAACAATCCTGCTGCTTCTAAGCGCGTAGTGCTATATAAAGAGATTTTGCCGGAATGAGCGGAGAGCCGCCTAGCTCGTTGGAAGGCTATAGTGGACGGTGGATTAAGTGGACCCTGAGATCGACATCTCAGAAACCTTCAAGCTCAATCCCTGTCTTTAGTTTCCTGGGTTACCATGCCGAGGGGTGGCTATAGCAAGCCAACCTTCAAGGTTTAGAGTCCCCCACGTTTCGTTCATCGCACTTAGAAATTTTATGGTCAATTCCCTTAAGCGCCTGGTTCTGATGGTGCTGGTGGGGGTATGGATGTGGTGCAGTTTGCCCTTGACGGCGATCGCCCGCACCGAAACCGCCTCACCGACGCTCGACCTTCAGCCCTACATCGACCGAGTGTTGGATCGCATCAGCGAGTTTACCCTCGACAATGGCATGAAATTTATCGTCATGGAACGCCATCAAGCCCCTGTGGTGTCGTTCATGACCTACGTAAACGTGGGTGCTGCCTACGAGACGGAAGGCAAAACCGGGGCGGCGCACTTCCTGGAACACCTGGCATTTAAAGGAACACATCGTATCGGAACCACCAACTACGATGCAGAAAAGCGGCTATTCGAGCAGATGGATCAGGTGTTTGGCAAACTCCTGGATGCCCGAGCTAAGCAGCAAGAGTCTGAAGTGGCTCAGCTACAGACCGAATTTGATACCTTGCGCCAGCAGGCGGCCACCTATGTGAAGCAAAATGAGTTCGGGCAATTGGTTGAGCGCTCCGGGGGAGTTGGGTTGAACGCTACCACCTCCGCTGATGCCACCCGTTACTTCTATAGCTTCCCCTCCAACAAACTAGAGCTATGGATGTCGCTGGAATCTGAACGCTTTTTGGAACCCGTCTTTCGTGAATTTTACGAAGAGAAAGACGTGATTCTAGAAGAACGCCGGATGCGGACGGATAATTCTCCCATCGGCAAAATGATCGAAGCGTTTCTGGAAGCCGCATTTCCGGGCCACCCTTACGGTCGGCCTGTGATCGGCTATGCAGAAGACCTTGCGACGCTGACTCGAAAGGATATTGCAGACTTCTACAACACCTACTACACCCCCAATCGCATGGTGATGGCTGTGGTCGGTGATGTAGATACCCAGGCCGTGAAACGCATGGCTGAAACCTACTTCGGGCGGCTCAATCGAGAATCGCGAGCCCCGGATGTTGTGGCCGAGGCTCCCCAGCAAACTGCGCCCAGAGAAGTTGTGCTTAACCTCCAGAGTGAACCCTGGTATCTGGAAGGCTATCAGCGTCCCAGCCTTACAGACCCCACGGATGAGGTCTATTCGGTGATAACGTCTCTGTTGGTTGGAGGTCGCACTTCCCGCCTCTATCAAACGCTGGTGGAAACTGGCCTGGCTCTAAGTGTGGATGTGGCGAATAGCTTTCCGGGCGATCGCTACCCCAACGCCATGCTGCTCTATGCCCTCACGGGTCCCGGTCATACGATTGAAGAAGTTGCCACTGTTTTGGATCGGGAACTGGAACGGCTGAAGACCGAACCCGTCTCCGTGGAGGAGCTGGATCGCGTGAAGACCCAGGTGCGCGTTGGTACCCTGCAAACGCTGTCCTCCAATCAGGGCATGGCGAGCCTGTTGCCTGAATACGAAGCCAAAACCGGGAGTTGGCGCAATTTATTCGAAGATCTGAAAGCGCTGGAAGCTGTTGATGCTGCACAGGTACAGCAGGTGGCTCAACAGACCTTTGTACCGGAAAAATTAACTGTGGGTCGGCTCCTGTCCACCACAACACAGCCCTAGGTCAACGGGTTTTTTGTGCCAAGCGTACGAAAAACAACTGCTCTAACGCAGCCCTAGATTGAAGGTTCTTCTGTGGGCAAGATGCACAGAAAAATCCTTAAACACGATTTCGATTGAGGGGTTGTGACACCCATCGATCTTATCCAGCGACTTGAAAGGAGACTTTGACCCCTATGTTGTGGGTACCGATACAGACAATTTTTTCCCGTCAGCGTGGGCTCGTCCCAGGGCGACGATTCTACAAACGCTCCCTGATGTTTTTTCTGGCAGGCTTGATGGTTGCACTGATGGGGTTACCATCTCCAGTTCGAGCCAATGAAGCTCTGCACTACGACCAGATTCAGTTTCCCCCCTTGCCTGAGGTGACGCTGCCCGACTACACCCGGTTCGAGCTGAGCAACGGCATGGTGGTGTATCTGGTGGAAGACCACGAATTGCCCCTGGTGAGCGGGTTTTCTACCATCCGTACGGGTGCTCGCCTGGAACCAGCGAACCAAACTGGTTTAGCCGCTATCATTGGCCAGGTGATGCGGATTGGCGGCAGTACGGCCCATCCCGGTGATGTGCTGAATCAACTGTTAGAACAGCGGGCTGCGTACATTGAAACGGGCATTGATACCACCAGTGGATCGGTCAGCTTTAGCAGCCTGACTGAGGATCTGGATACCGTGTTCACCCTGTTTGCCGAAGTGCTACGCCAACCTGCCTTTCCCCAGGACAAAATCGACCTGGCCAAAACCCAGTGGCAAGGCTCCATTGCCCGCCGTAACGATGAGCCTGATGGCATCGCCAGCCGTGAGTTTAATAAGCTGATCTACGGTCAAGAGAGCCCCTACGCTCGAACGGTGGAGTACGCCACGCTCAACGCGATTAGCCGCGATGATCTGGTGCGTTTTCACCAGCAATACTTCCACCCCGACAACATGATTCTGGGCATTCTGGGAGATTTTGACTCGGCGAAGATGCGATCGCTCATTGAGACCACCTTCAATAACTGGCCCGCTTCGGCCCAGGCTAACCGTGCCCGCACGGAGCTACCCCCGGTTGCCCAGGCCCAAACGGGTGGTGTCTTCCTGGTTGATCAACCGCAGCTGACCCAAAGCTACATCCAGATCGGCCATCTGGGTGGACAGTTAGATAACCCAAGCCACGCAGCCATGTCGGTGCTGAACGAAGTGCTGAATGGCTTTGGGGGACGGTTGGTGAATGAGGTGCGATCGCGCCAGGGCTTAGCCTATGTGGTATATGCCTATTGGAGCCCGCGATTTGATTACCCTGGCCTATTTGTCGGTGGCGGGCAGACTCGTACCGATGCTACGGTTCCGTTCATCCAGGCGTTTATGTCTGAGGTTGAGAAAGTACGGGAGGAACCTGTGAGTGAGGCGGAGGTTGCTAGCGCCAAGGAAGCGGTACTGAATGCTTTTGTTTTCAACTTTCAGGAACCTTATCAAACGCTCTCCCGCCTGATCCGCTACGAGTACTACGGCTACCCCGATGATTTCATCTTCCGCTACCAGAAAGAAGTGGAAGCGATTACTCCTCAAGACGTTTTGGAAGCGGCCCAAAGTCAACTGAAGCCTGAGCAGTTGGTTACCCTCGTTGTCGGTAACGCGGCAGGAATTCAACCCTCCCTTTCTACCATTGCCCCCAATGGCAGAGTGACTCCGGTCGATATCACAATTCCCCAGTAACGTTTCGCTTTACTATCGCGATTGAATAAAGAGAGGGGGGTGCTAAGCACCCCCCTCTCTTTATTCAATCAATCCAAGAGGGTAGCGGTTCACAGGCATTTTTCCACTCCATGGGAATTTCAGCTTGCCCGGTATAGCACGCCACGATGCCCCCGACTATCGCACAAGTTGTATCTACATCACCTAACCCTTTTACCGTCAGCCATAGGGCTTCTTCATAATTCCCTAGCTGCTGGCTTGCACACCATAGTGTGTATGGAACCGTATCCTGCGCCGAAATCTTAGAGCCACTGCCCAATTTTGCCGCAACGCGGTAAACCGACATCCCCGGTTCAAACTCGCATGCCCGCGCAACCTTTGAGGCTACCTCGCTCGGTGGGATAAGGGGCAATACCAGGGTGAGAAACTCGCGGGGTATTGGGGGTGGACTTCCACACAACTGAGTTGCATAAGCTGCAGCCACTGCAACGGCGATCGCTCCCGCTACGGCTTCTGGATGGGTGTGTGTGGTGAGCGCTGATGCCCGAGCTTGCTCCACAACAGCCGACAAATCAGCCGAAAAAAAAGCACCAAGCGGAGCGACTCGCATTGCCGCACCATTACCGTAAGAGCCTTGCCCACCAAATTGAGTCTTGGCTGCCTGTACCAAGTCTGCTCCACAGGCTGTTTCACGCAACAAGCGATTCAGCGCCGGGCCGTAATCACGGCTTGGGTTATAACGCTCAAGAAAATCTTGAGCCAGACGATTGGGCTCAATATGGCCATCCTGTCGAAGCACTGAATAAATCGAAAGAGCCATGTTGGTATCATCGGTCCAGGACCAGGGCCTGGGCGGAAGAATACGATTTTCAGCGGGTGATTCGTACTGCGCCAAAAGCCGAAAAAACTGATCACCAAAAGCATCACCAACCGCTAATCCGACTAGCGAGTTATAAGCTGCGTCAAGTGATTGAGAGGCAGAATTGGGGTGTGACATGTCTTACCTTGTGAGGCTCACTTCGAGCCTTTTACGGGGCGAGGTTGAAGTAAGGTTCTCCCTGAAATACCATCCTTGCCTGCTGGGTTAGTTCCTTCCAGGTTTCGTCATCGACCTGATACCGAATTTCCAGCCGACGGACGCCTGCGCGTGAGGTATTTTCATCAAATTCACAAACTAAGGAGATTTCTGGGAAACAATATCCCCATTTTTTGGAAAAAAGGCGCGGCTTTGCCGCGCCTTTTTTCCAAAAAATGGGGAAGTTCTTTTCTGGAAATCTCCTAACATCGACGATGGGTTTCTCGTTCATAGCGTTCCTAGTGATTACGAACTTGCTTGAAAATAAAACCGAGAGAGTGGGCGAAGCCCACTCTCTCGGTTTTATTTATTTAATATGTAATTCTCTTTGTGAGGGCATCGGTACAGCAACATCTTTACAAAGAGAATTACATATTACTGAACACACGTTTTCACCTTGGGTGCCATGTCACTGGATATGAACATTAGCCATCTTGACCATCTTGTATTGACCGTGCGAGATATTGACAGAACTTGTGATTTTTATACTCAGGTATTGGGAATGCAGGTTATCGCCTTTGGGGAGGGGCGTCGGGCATTAGCCTTTGGTAACCAGAAGATCAATTTGCATCAACAAGGGAAGGAATTTCTGCCAAAAGCGACCGTCCCAACCCCCGGTTCTGCGGATTTGTGTTTTTTGACTACTGTGCCTTTAGAGGAGGCGATCGCTCACATCACTGCCTGCAATGTTCCCATTATTGAGGGTCCCGTTCAACGCACCGGAGCCACCGGCTCCATTCTCTCCATTTACATCCGTGACCCCGACGGCAATTTGATTGAAGTATCAAATTTGTTGTCAACGTAAAAACATATGGCACATTGTGCTGTGTATCCTGATGTATCAAGTAACTGGATTGAACGAAGAGGATTTATTGAACCTGAGTTCGGGTTAAAGGCGTTTTCGGGCGCCGTACGCTGCACTCAAAAACGCCCATCTAGGCTTATCCCGTAATCGGGTTATTGAGATAAAAATCCAGCTAGCAGAAGGGGCACCAGCAGTAGGGCTGCAATGATGACCAGTAGCGTACCAGGCTCGATTTTGATGAGGTTTTTATCAGGCTCAGCCATATCAAATCGTTGCTGTAATATTGAGTCCACCGATTCTATACCATTCGCTGAGTTGGGATAATTCCGTCTAGGGCAGATTTTTTCGGTAGTTTTTGCAGCGAATCAGCTTCAACTTCTATTTGCTGAAACCCTTATGTTAGGGAGGTTGCATGCAACCTCCCTAACATAAGGGTTTTGATGAATCAGCCATTAAATATCACTGGCTTTTTTCTTAATAATCCGGGAATTTTTCACACACTGCTCCCTCGAAATCGCGATAATCGAAGCGATTGAAACCTATCTAAGCAGAGTAGGAATTTGGATCGATGGACGTAAAGGCTGCCGTTGCCCATGAAGCGGGAAAACCGCTCAGTATTGAAACCGTTCAATTAGAAGGGCCAAAGGACGGCGAAGTTTTAGTCGAAATTAAAGCAACCGGAGTATGTCATACCGATGCATTCACCTTGTCGGGCAAAGACCCCGAAGGGCTGTTCCCAACGATTTTGGGCCATGAAGGGGCCGGTGTCGTGGTCGAAGTGGGGCCAGGGGTAAAGAGCCTGAAGGTGGGCGATCACGTCATCCCCCTCTACACCCCCGAGTGCCGCCAGTGCAAATTCTGCCTCAGCCGAAAAACTAACCTGTGTCAGGCAATCCGCTCCACCCAGGGCCAAGGCGTGATGCCCGATGGCTCCAGCCGCTTCTCCTGCAACGGCAAGCCTTTGTATCACTACATGGGCACCTCCACCTTTGCTAATTACACGGTGCTGCCTGAAATTGCTCTCGCCAAAATCCGCGAGGATGCTCCCTTTGATAAGGTGTGCTATATCGGCTGTGGCGTTACTACGGGAGTTGGTGCCGTACTCTTCACCGCCAAGGTGGAGGCAGGCGCTAAAGTTGTCGTGTTCGGCCTCGGCGGGATTGGACTGAATGTAATTCAGGGCTGCCGCATGGTAGGGGCTGACATGATTGTGGGGGTGGATCTGAACCCGAGCAAGCGGGCGATCGCCGAAAAATTTGGCATGACCCACTTCGTCAACCCCAAGGAAATTGAAGGCGACCTCGTGGCTCATCTGGTTGAGCTGACTGATGGTGGTGCCGACTATTCCTTTGAATGCATCGGCAACGTCCACGTCATGCGCCAGGCTTTGGAGTGCTGCCATAAGGGCTGGGGCGTTTCTACCATCATCGGTGTGGCCGGAGCTGGAGAAGAAATTAGCACCCGCCCCTTTCAACTGGTGACCGGGCGCGTCTGGAAAGGTAGCGCCTTTGGTGGAGCCAGAGGCCGCACCGATGTCCCTAAAATTGTGGATTGGTACATGGAAAACAAGATCAACATTGATGACCTGATCACCCATACCCTGCCCCTGGAGCGGATTAACGATGCGTTCGATTTAATGCATTCAGGGGAGTCAATCCGGAGTGTGGTGGTTTACTAGGTAAGGTCGCTTTTTCGGGCGCTTAGCGCCCGAAAACTGAACTTTGAGTAGGTGCCAAGCCTTCCTATACGGAAACTGCTATGGCCCACCGTAAAAGGTTCTATTCGCTCTTATCACTCGTTCCCTGTTGAAAACGCTATGGATTCACTCACCTTGCACAGTCAACATGCCTGCTTTGGCGGCACCGTTGGTTTTTATTCTCACGCCTCTGAGCAGTGTCGCTGCGATATGCGGTTCTCGGTTTATATTCCACCCCATGCAAAATTAGCCCCCGTTCCGGTGCTGTATTTCCTATCCGGGCTGACCTGCACAGAGGAAAATTTCATGGTGAAAGCGGGGGCTCAGCAGTATGCGGCAGAAGCGGGGTTAATGCTGGTGGTACCCGATACCAGCCCCCGAGGTGACCATGTCCCCGACGAAGAGGAATCCTGGGATTTTGGCCAGGGAGCCGGGTTCTATGTGGATGCCACAGAAAGCCCCTGGAATGCTAACTACCGCATGTATAGCTATGTCACCGAAGAATTACCTCAACTGATTGAAGCTAACTTTTCGGTGAGGGGCGATCGCGCTGGCATTTTCGGCCACTCTATGGGAGGCCATGGTGCGCTGGTCTGCGGTCTACGAAATCCCGATCGCTACCGTTCTATCTCCGCTTTCGCCCCCATCTCTGCCCCCTCTCAATGTCCCTGGGGGCAAAAAGCGCTGAGTCGCTACCTGGGCGAGAACCACGACGCCTGGAAACTTTATGATGCGACCGAATTGGTGAAAAGCTATGCGAATGGCGATCGCCCCATCCTCGTAGATCAGGGAAGTACCGACCCCTTCCTGGGCCAAAATCAACTCTTGCCCGAAGTTCTTGCAGCGGCTTGTAAACAGGCAGGTCAACCTCTGCAACTGCGGATGCAGGAGGGATATGACCACGGTTATTACTTTATTTCCACGTTTATGGCCGATCATATTCGGCACCATGCGAGTGCCCTACTGGCTTGATTACCCATAGGAAAACCTAAAAAGAACTGAGGGCAGCTATTGAATCTGAGTTCGGGTTAAGGGTGTTTTCGAGTGCAGCGTAACGCTGCACTCGAAAACACCCATTTTGGCGTGTGTGAAGCACACGCCAAAATGGGCACTTCAACTTATCTCGAACTTAGGTTGTAGAGAATTGTTTTAATACTCTATGAAAAGGCCGATGATCATCAATTTCTTTAAGGGTAAGGATTGGATCATTTGCTGGTAAAAAATCTTTACATCGCGTCGTAGGCTAGTAAAATATACCTATCGACTTCAAGGAGCCTCAAAACTCAAGCGGTTGTTGTGTTAGATAGACACGCTCCAGCGTGGACTTGTGAATGGCCGCTTGATACTTACGTTCATCTCGTTTCTTCAGCTCTCCTCTACGGCCGAGTCTGATAAACGTTCGAATCACGCCATTCCAGGAGCGGTGTTTCGTTGACTTAGAGGATCGGTGATGGAGCAATCGCCACAGCCTCACCCAGCAAACACGGGCTTCTCGCAACATCCACTGACCTTACCTGACACAGGAACCAACCTAATCGTTATGACTCTTGCTCACTTTCCCTGGCTCACCACCATCACACTCCTCCCGCTGGTGGCCGCTTTCCTCATCCCCATCCTGCCCGACAAATCTGGTAAGGTGACCCGCTGGTTCGCACTCAGCGTAGCCAGTGTAGACTTTGCCCTCATGTGCTACGCCTTCTGGGAAAACTACGACCCCCAGGCAACCTCCTTCCAGATGGTCGAGCGGTTCAACTGGATTCCGCAGTTAGGCCTGAGTTGGTCCCTGGCTGTAGACGGCCTCTCCATGCCCCTGGTACTGTTGGCAGGTTTCGTTACCACCCTGTCTATCCTCTCTGCCTGGCAGGTAGATCGCAAACCTAAGCTGTTCTACTTCTTAATGCTGGTGCTGTATGCGGCCCAGATTGGGGTATTTGCCGCTACAGATATCATCCTATTCTTCGTGATGTGGGAACTGGAACTGGTTCCCGTCTATTTGTTAGTTTCTATTTGGGGTGGTCAGCGTCGCCACTACGCTGCAACCAAGTTCCTGATTTATACTGCTGCGGCCTCTGTCTTTATCCTCGTCGCTGGTCTGGGTCTCGCCTTTTACGGTAATGGCCCCATTACCTTTGACATGGCTGAGCTGGCCATGCGCCAATTCCCCCTCGCTTTGGAACTGTTCCTCTATGCGGGTCTTCTGATTTCCTTCGGCGTTAAGCTGGCTATCTTTCCCCTCCATACCTGGTTGCCTGATGCTCACGGTGAAGCGTCTGCCCCAGTTTCGATGATTCTGGCGGGTGTGTTGCTGAAGATGGGTGGCTACGGCTTGATTCGCCTCAACATGGAACTCCTGCCCCACGCCCACGTTTACTTTGCGCCGATTCTGGTTGTCCTGGGTGTGGTTAACATCATCTACGGGGGCTTCAACTCCTTCGGCCAGTCCAACATGAAGCGCCGTCTGGCGTACTCCTCGGTCTCCCACATGGGCTTTGTATTGCTGGGAATTGCATCCTTCACCGACATTGGGGTGAACGGCGCAATGCTACAGATGATTTCCCACGGGTTGATTGCCTCGGTTCTGTTCTTCCTGGTAGGGGTTACTTACGATCGCACCCACAGCCTCAACATGAATGCTCTGGGTGGCATTGGTCAGGCGATGCCCAAGACCTTTGCTCTGTTCACCGCAGGTTCCATGGCCTCCCTGGCCCTCCCTGGCATGAGCGGCTTCGCTGGAGAACTGAGTGTCTTCCTGGGCATGAGCACCAGCGACCTCTACACCTCTCCCTTCCGTACTGTTGCTGTTTTCCTGGCCGCTGTTGGGGTTATCATCACCCCCATCTACATGCTTTCCATGCTGCGTCAGGTGTTCTTCAACTCGGGTTCTGCTCCGGTTTGTGAAGTGGGCAACACCCAAGTTACGCCCGAGAATCAAAGCGGTGTAGATGCGGTGTGCTTCGGTACCAACTGCGAATTACCCGATGAATCTCGCTTCGATGATGTACGTCCTCGTGAACTGTTCATCGCCTTCTCATTCCTCGCATTGATTATTGCGATCGGGATTTATCCCAAACTGGCGACACAAACCTACGATGCAACCACCGTTGCTATCAATGCTCAAGCCCGTGCAGCTCATGTTGAAGTAGCCCAGAGCCAACCAAAGGTTTATGCGAAAGCCTGGTCGCTACCGGCTGCTCCTGAAGTTGCATCAGCTCTATAGGGAAACGTTCGACTGATAGAATCTGATCAGTCAGTTTGAAGCCCAGTGCAATGCACTGGGCTTCATTCGTATATTTCCTGTGCGAATCGTTGAGCGCTTTTGTCGCTCGACAATTCATACAGAATCCGGATGGTAAAGTAGCACTATTTTAAGCTTCCTTCAATCATGCTTAATCGCTAGGTGTAGGGCTTATCCACGGCAAGAGATTGAGGAGTGGGAAACCCATAGACAGAGGATGCAGCCCCTTCTGTGCTGAGAAGGGATGTGTAGAGGGGGCGATAGTTGCTATCTTCTACGGTCAAAACTGCTGGGGTTGTGGTAGACAGGCCACAAGGTACATAACCCCTACTGTTGGGTTTTCAGAGGTGGTAAAGCCACCGTTGGGAGGAACCGGAGCCGTCGAGGGGATAGAGGTTTCTGCACAGGTTCCGTGGCTACCGCCCCCCTCCGTCTTGTCTGGCGGGTTACCACCCGGAGTGTAGGCAAGAGTTTGGTATTGCTCAGCAGGAGAAATAGCACGGCTACCGCCCCCTTTACTGGTGTTGACAGGATTGCCTCCAGGTTGATAACGGGGAGACTGGCTTTCTTCAGAAATGGTTGATTCTGAGGAGGGAAGGAAGATCGCTGGATGTCCTGCTGCCCAGGTGATGGAAACGAGAGGAACGAACGTGAGCACCCCGGTCAATAGGGGTTGAATCCAGATTGCGCGAATCCAGTTCATCATGATGGTTTTGGTAGATGTCTCAAAAACTTGCACAGGTGATGATTCAGGTCTATCGAGGCAGGACGAGATAGCGCAACTCCCAGACCTGACAGGGAAAGCGCTAGAACAGCTGGAACCCATGGGATCCAACCACTTAACAGGAACACAACAAAACAACTGGCTGTTAACACTGCAATCTCTAGTGTTAAAACAACCCCGAGAGCTTTACTCGAGCGAAAACGCCAGGCACTCAATCCGCCTACGATCGCCCACAGCCCAATCCAGGCTTTTTCTACAGAAGTCTGCCATACCCATATCAGAGGGCGATGATCGTACACAGCACTCAGAAGCTGGCTGATCATGTGAGCATGAATCATAACACCGGGCATTTTCCCGAGTGGTGTGATGTGGCGGTCTGTAGAATGAACGTCAGTGACACCAATCAACACAATACGATTTTTAACGCGTTCAGAATCCACTGGAGACGTTAAAAATTCCCGTAATGGAATGGTATCAGCAATGGTATGACCAGATTTAATAGAACGGTAATTGAGAAGTAGTTGATCCCCTTCATGGGGAAGAGAAATATACCCATTAAAAGGGGAGAATAAATAAGCAAAATAGCGATCGCCCAATCCTATAAATGTTTGCTTCTCTTCATCAAATGTTGGATAGAGCTGATCCTGGCTAAAATATTGGAACGCAACCTGGCTACTAAAGGAAAAGATAGTATCGGGGCAGGGAGACTTAGGATGGGGCGGCATCGCTAATAGCTGTCTTCGGAGAGTTCCATCGGTATCTGCAACAAAATCGCTAAACCCGACCCATTTGGCTTCAGATGGGGCAGAAATTGGGGGAGTGTCCTTCCCTGGGGCTGATTTGCAGATACTGACGAGACGTTCCATTTGGAGCTGTTGAGCGAGAACTGGAACCTCTGCATGAACCGGAAAATCTCGATAAATATCTAAGCCAATAACCCGAGCCTGATCACTTTGTAGTTTTTGCAGGAGCAGGGATAAGGCTTCATCAGAGATGGTTTGACCTGATAGCAAACCTTTCATCCGGGTGTTCCGTTGCCAATCCTCATCCTGTTGATCTACCGTAATCACCAAAAGCCGGGGAGATCGGGTACCTCAGCAGGGCGTAACTGCATCATCGCATCCAGAGCTTTGAGTTCGAGCGGTTGCATCCACCCGTTTCCCCGTATCCCCAAGCACAGGGTTGCCATTGTCATACTCAATAGCACAACCCACGGGACTTCTCGCAAACGGAGGCGGGGAGTGAGTTCTCGTTCTAGGAGAGCGATCGCCCGCAAAATCTCCTGGGTATTTTTGGGGCGTTGAGTCGGGATCGGAGCCATCAATGAGTCCAGCAGCCGCGCGAAATTGGATGAAATGCCAGGAACAGCACTTTGCCACTGCAGGCTAATCGCATCTTTGGCCGTTGGCAGGTCTGCGATGGGAGTCTGGGTGAGGGCATAAACCAGGGTACGACCGAGGGCAAAAAAGTCGGACTGGGGTACGGCCCGTCCATCCATTTGCTCCGCAGGGGCGTAGCCTCTTGTAAATAGATGGTAAGTACCCGTCACATTCTGCTGAAGTTTTTTGTGATACGTCTCAGTCATTTCACGACTGATGCCAAAATCGATCAGCACCAGCTTCCCATCTGGCTTTCGTATGATATTGGATGGCTTGATATCGCGATGCAAAAAATTAGCATGATGAATGTGATCGAGAATTTCAACCAACTGTTTGAGATAGGCGATCGCTTCCGCTTCCGATAATGGATGAGTTGTTTTCAGCCATTCCTGCAAAGTTTCGCCCGGCACTTTCTCCATCACCAAATAATGCAGCGGCTCTGGGAATCCCGGCACCTGCTCACAAAAATACCCATCTTCCGGGCTAACCCAGGGGATACCGGGATGAGGGAGGCGTTGCAAAACTTCTGCTTCTTGTTGTAAGCGTTTAATTAGATCAGGAGAATCTTCCTTTAATAGTTTGAGAACTTTAATAGGATGATCTTTAGCCTGTTGATCACAAACTTCAAATACTTCACTCATACCGCCTGAACCCAATAGACGGATGATAGAGTAGCGCTGATGGAGTAAGGTGCCCGGCGAAATCATGGTGAGACAAAGGCCATGGTGAAATCTAACGAGAACTATCGGCTTACTGAAATGCAGCTTTTAATGTATTTCATGACAACAGGCGAAGCCATGTAAGTTGTCGTTTCGTGATGACGGCTCCGTTCGATGAGCGATCGCCAGCTCAAAGCTTCCAGTGCTTCATTTAAACTGGATTTCGACTCGCTGGATTGAAATTGCTGGCGTAGATCCGGACGGCTGATAGGGTTCCCGTCTTGCTGTGTCAAGTAGAATAAAATGTCTTTTTCTAAGCCTGATAAGCGCTTGAATTGATAGTGCAGCAGATTACTGATGTTTCCTAAATAGGTGGTGTGATCCTGGCAAAATTCCCCCACATGGCCGTCAAACACTTCTGCAATATGGGCAGCGACAACGCGTAAGGCATAGGGATTACCTCGGTAGGTATCAATCAGATCACTCCAGCAGTCCAAGTCCTTTAATTCATAATCTTGAAGTAATTTAATTGCTGTTTCTTGATCTAATTTTTTAAGCTTGAGTCCTTGCACCGTTTCTGTTGACTTCTCCAGTAACTCCAGATCCGCTAGCGGTTCCCAGGCTTCCAGCATGATTAAACTTTGATGGTTGTGAGCAGCTATGCCGTGAAAGAACAGCTCGTAGGATTCATAGCCAGCCCGATATCGCCGCAATCGAGATTCTTCTTCTAAAACCCGATCGACGTCTTCCAAGACCAGGAGTATCCGTTGCTGCTGAAGCTGGTTAACCAGTAAGGATAGATGCCGCTCTTCCTCACTGGGTGTGTAGCGTTCTGGGACTAATACATTTAGCAAATCTGCCAGCAGCGATGCGCAGGAGGGTAGACCCCGGAGCGATCGCCAAATGACGCGGTTGAAGTCTGTCTTGACCTGGTGAACCCATTGCTTGAGCAACGTCGTTTTACCAATTCCATAGTCCCCATACACCGTGATTAAACGGCTTCCCTGCTGCTTGAACTGGGTCAGTGTTGCCAATTCTGTATGCCGTCCGTAGCACACAGATAAAACAGGTACTTCATCCAACATGGAAGAACTGGTCAGTTGTTCAACCGTTCTGGATACAGCTTGATAATCCGTTGCCGGGGGTGCGGAAAGCGGTAGAAGTTCCTCTACCCGCACCCCTGGCAATCGATAACCAGCCTGATCTAATAATGCGGCTACTCGATTGGCTCGTACACCCATCGTTTGAACTTCGGCAGCGCTTGCCTGCTGAGCCCGGTTCGTTAATAACAAATCCTCAATGTAGGCATACAAATTACTGCAATACTTCCGGGCACTTATTGATTGCACGTGCAGCAGATTTGCAATGTCATTGGGTCGATATCCCAATAACAAACCTTTCAGGTATACCCGTTCTCTCGGTGTTAGCTGAGAACCTTTGGCGATCGCCAGATCATCACATAAACGCTGTAAATTCCAAGTTTCTGAAGCAGCTGCAAATAGCTCTTGAGATACTTCCATCAACCGATGCACCCTTACGTACTTGTTAGAAAAACTATATGGAAGTCGTCCGTTTAATGAGGCAGCAGTGGGCTGCACGGACGATTTCTGCTCTTTGTCTAGATTAGCTTTTTGAAGCGCAACCTACGAAACTACATACAAAATTATTCTGTATGAAATTTTCTCTGTTACTGTTTTGTGGGTGGAATTACGGTAATAGCTTCTCTATTCTGAAACACATCAGAAACATTACTGATTTACCACCCTCTGATATAACAACAGATTGCTCTGTTCCCACCAGAGGTTGGTCTTACTCATCTCCCACTCCAAGGATACTTGTATGGCCATCCAAAAGACTGTTTTAGACTCTTCGAATGACAGCATGCAAGGGAATAATGTAGGCGGAACGGCTTACGAGATTTACTCTATTTCCACTGTGCAAGATGAGGATAACCTCATCGTTGTCATCAATACAAATTTCCCTTTGAGTGGGGTAGGTGAAATTGCAGCCGGGGACTTGCTCTTTAATTTCGGCAATTCCAACTTGCAGGGTGCTAATGGTAGCCTCTACGGCGTGCGATTTGCGGGCAATAATGATTCCGGTGTATCTCAACTGGGGTTGTATTCCAATGTCTCCGCTGTGAGTGTTGCGTCTCAAAATACACAATTCTTGTCGAATTATGGAGCTTATAACCAATACATTTCGAACCATGGCGGTACTCCATCTGCCGGTGAATTAAGTGCAGGAGACACCTATTTCAGTGCCGGTAGCCATGTTCCTAACGTAATTCAATCAGGTAACCATGTATCTGACGTGCAGGTTCGGAATGCCGCCAACCTACAAAGCCGAGGCATCACGACCCAGGGGGCTGGCAGCAATACATTTGGCATTGCAATTCCTCGCTCTTGCTTACCATCTGGAGCCTTCACGTTATCCTGGTCGCCCGAGTGCAACAATGACCTGGTGGCCATACGTGATACGAACAATATGACCCTCGGTGTTGCGATCGAGAAAAGCTTAAATGGCCATGAAGCGGACACCGATAAGGATGCTGTCCGAGTGCGAGAAGGGGCTCCAGCGGTATTTGAGTATGCTGTAAAGAATACTGGTAACGTTTCCTTCCTGCAAAGACAGGTGCGGGTTACTGATAGTGATCAGCGGTTTGTGCCCACTTTGGATGTGAGTAGCGATCGCGGCAGAGATGGGATTCTCAGCCCCGATGAAACTTGGGTTTATCGAGCCAGTGGTGCACTACAACAAACCCCTGTTAACCGGATTAACTTTGACACAGATGGCCGAGGCCGCTCTTTAGCAGCTGGGACGATTATTGATACTGAATACAGCAACTTAGGCATTCAGATTTCCACTCCCAACGCAGGGGATTGTGATGCCATGATTTTTGACAGCAGCAATCCAAGCCGATGTGACCGGGATCTGGGTACCTCCAATCGAGATTTTGGTGGGCCGGGCGTCGGCGTCGGTGGCCGCCGTGGGCGTCCCGGAGAGAATCGCTACGATCGAGGCAATGTGCTGATTGTTTCGCAGGATGGCAACTGCCGGAGACCCAATGATGACCGCAACGGAGGAACCATCCGATTTGAATTTGATGAATTAGTCGGTTTAAGCGGTGTCGGTTTGTTAGATATCGACAGACGGGGTGGAACAATTACAACTTTTGATGAGGATGGAAAACGCCTGGGTTGTTACAACATGGCACGCTTGGGTAACAATAGCTTCCAGGAAGTGAAGATCTGCAATGATTTAGTGGCTGCGGTAGAAGTGACATTCCGAGGGGATGGGGCGATCACGCATCTTGATTATTGTCGTCTCTACCGCAACACGGGTACGGTTACGGTGGATGCATCTAGTTCGTTAAGTGCATCAGATCGAGCATTTGCTCAGGTTCTACCCCCTGCTGGTCGTTAATCCTGGGGTTTATTCCAATCCTGCCTAGCTTGGTATGAATTAGATAGAGTACGTGCGGTGCTTCACACCGCACGTTTATTTATGCCAGGACTTACGCATTCATGTTGTGTGCTGTGCGCAGCACAGCACACAACATGAATGCTCTAAATAACCTGAGTTCGGGTTAAGGACCTTTTCGAGTGCCGCGCAACGCGCGGCACTCGAAAAGGCTCATTTTGGAGTGCACATAGTGCACGCCAAAATGAGCACTTCAGCTCATCCCGAACTGAGGTTAAATAGGGTGGGTTTGCGCAAGTCCTGATGTGCATGGGATTGTAGGCGGATTTGAAAGCGATGATGGAGGCGATCGCTACCCCATTCCACCCTCTCGCCAGATGGCGAAGGTAATCCCCGGTGCGTAGATGTTGACAAACATTGTTTGTCCATCAGGTGCAAAACAAATCCCGGCGAACTCCGATTGATTCCGCACGTTGCGGGCCAAGGGGTAGAGGTCTCCAGTGGGTGTAATGCCAATCAACCGCTGTTCGCCCCGGCCATCTTCGCAAACAATCAGGTCGCCCCAGGGAGACATGGTTAAGTTATCGGGGTAGTCCAGTTTTTGCGGATTGTTGGGTTGCACGAATAGTTCCAGCGTGCCGCCATCCTGGTGTGATGCACCCGGCGTATAACGCCACACCTGACCGTTGGGAATGTCGCCGCCGCTGGTACAGGTGATGTAAAAATGTCCGTCGTGATAGCAAATGCCCTCACCTCGGGAGAATTGGGCTGCGCCTTTGCGAAATCCTTCGACCCGAACCGTATCGTCGGCTGGGTCTACCTCATCAATTGGAACCCAGCTGACTGCAACAGGTTCTTGTACTGGGAATTTTTGATGGGTGCGGAGCTGGGGGCGATCGCTCACCATCAACGCTTCCAGCACACCACCTGCCTGCAAATTCCCCCGTTCATTCGGAATAAAGCGATAGAACAATCCATCACCTCGATCTTCGGTCTGGTACAAAATGCCCGTGCGTGGATCGACGGCGATCGCCTCATGGTTAAATCGCCCTAACGCCACAATCGGTTCTGGATTGACAGGCCCAGTAGCTGCCGCAGGAACTTCAAACACATACCCGTGACGCTTCGACACCCGCACCCCATCCCGCACCACTTCGGGGACATACACTGTCTCCTCGCAGCTCAGCCAGGAATTCCAGGGAGTGGGACCGCCAGCGCAATTTCGTACGGTACCAGCCAGGGATGTGTATTGACGGAGAAGTTGGCGATCGCCTGACACAACCAGCGTTGTTGTCCCACCTGCACCCCGCTCATCATATTTCTGAGGGGTGGTTCCCTGCACGCCATTCAGCGCCCCAGGCATTAACTCATGGTTTCGTACCAAAATTGTGCTGCCATCGGGGCCAGGAAAGGCTGCCATGCCATCAAATGCTCCGGGCACCCGATAGCCATCGTTCATGGTTTGCCCTTCCGTTGAAATGACCCGATAACGAAAGCCAGACGGTAATTCGAGTAAGGTCTCTGGATCACGCTGAAGCGCACCAAACCCAGTGGAGGGCGTAGCAGAGCAGGAGTAGAGGGGATGAGCGATCGCCCCCATTGCACTCAGCCCACTCAATGCCAGAAATTGTCGCCGTGAAATTGCCATGAACGCTCCGTCTTCGATATCACCAGTCATGATGGCAGAGGCCAAAGCCCCCTGCCATCATGACTTAAACCGGTTGACGAAGGCTATAGATGCAATGCTCTCTTTAAATCCCCTTTAAACGAGAGACAGCCGGGGCACAGTGGCAACCCCGGCTGGAACACAACGATTAACGGCAGTGGCAATGGGACGAATACTTTGAACCAGATCCACCATTTCATTTAAAGACAAAGCCTGACGAGCATCAGATACAGACTTTTCGGGCTCAGGGTGGCACTCTACCAGCAACCCATCAGCCCCGGCGGCAACGGCGGCACGGGCAAGACCGGCTACCAATTCATTCTTACCAGCCGCATGGCTTGGATCAACCAGTACGGGTAAATGGGTGATCTGCTTCAGAGCAACAACAGCGCCCAGATCCAGCACGTTACGCGTGTAGGTGTCGAAGCTGCGAATGCCACGTTCGCATAGCATCACGTTGGGGTTACCGTGGCTGAGGATGTATTCGGCGGCCATCACGAATTCTTCCAGGGTAGCCGCCAAGCCGCGCTTTAATAGGATGGGTTTGTCAATTTCACCCAGAGCTTTGAGTAGGTCGAAGTTTTGCATGTTGCGGCTGCCCACCTGAAGCACATCGGCATGGGCCACGATGTCGTCGATTTGGGAGATGGCCATAACTTCCGTGATGACAGGCAGGCCGTAGCGATCGCGCACGGCTGCCAAAATTTCTAACCCTTCTAACCCCAAACCCTGGAAATCGTAGGGAGAAGTACGAGGCTTGTAAACGCCACCGCGCAGAGCTTGTACCGGTGCAGTCACAATCTGACTGGCAACAGCCTCCATTTGCTCCCGGCTTTCTACCGCGCAGGGACCACCCACGACGAACAGGTCTTTGCCTCCTACAGTCGCCGAACCAATTTGAATGGTGGTCTTGTGAGCAGCATCGGTTTTGAGGGCGAGTTTAGCTTTCTTCATCAGTCGGTTTCCTGGTGGTTGTGGATGTGTAAGGTGAACGTGAAAGGCAAACGGCATGAAAAAAGCCCGGAACCCATGTAGGCTCCGGGCTGTAATAACGCATGGCTACGTTACCCGGAGTATCGTCTGGGCCAAAAAAAGTAAACGTAATAGTCAAAGGAAATTGGAGAAGCCATGGTTTGTCGTGCGTTAGTTAAATGGTGTTGAACATGGAAGAGAAACGGGAACCCCCTTAAAACAAAAACCGCAGAGGTCGCTCTGCGGTTCACCTGGAGGTTCCAAACGGAATCCTATTCACCCCAGGTGAACCCCCATATACCAAAAATAAAAATAGTTGCTGTAAGACAACATAGTTGTGGTGCCGCTGTCTGGCTCTTCATTTCTGTTCCAACGCTAACAGGGTCTTTAGAGAAGTGTCAATACCCCCTGTTGGGTACTGGCCTCAAAATCAGACACCCGGTGTTTCTAAAACACCGGGTGTCTTTGCCTCGACTATGTCAAAAAAAGCTCGTTAGGCTTGGGCTAAGAATGCTGCACCCAGGCCCGCAATTAATTCCTCAGAGGTGATTTTGCCGTCGTGGTTAATGTCGATCGCATCAAACACGGCATCGGCTCCCATCCACTCTTCGCGAGTGATGAAGCCATCGCCATCCAGGTCGTAGGCTTTGAAGACATCCTCAGCGGCGTGGTTGATCACCTCTTCCCCTTCCAATCGGGCGAGGCGATCGGCCAGAAGTTTTTCCAGGGCTTCCAGCGCCTTCGTGAATCCGGTGATCCCTTCGTCCAACTTTTCGTTCGCCATTCTATCTTCGGCGTGCATGCGGTCGAAGGTCGCCTTGTCCATCGAGATTTTTTCGATAGGATAATCAGCGGCTTTGGCGGGATCAAGCTTACGGGGTAAGGAAGCTTCGGTGCCCTGGAGTTGCTCCAATAGTTTGGGGGAAATGGTCAGCAGGTCGCATCCGGTTAGTTCAATGATTTCGTCTACGTTACGGAAGCTGGCTCCCATCACTTCGGTGGTGTAGCCAAATTTTTTGTAGTAGTAATAGATTTTGGTGACAGACTGGACACCGGGATCTTCGTGGGGCTCGTAGTGTTCTATACCCGTATTGGCCTTGTACCAGTCGAGAATGCGACCGACGAAGGGAGAGATCAGCGTCACCCCGGCTTCGGCACAGGCGATCGCCTGGTGCAGCCCAAACAGTAACGTCAGATTGCAGTGAATCCCTTCTTTTTCGAGAATTTCGGCAGCACGGATACCTTCCCAAGTCGCGGCGATTTTGATGAGAATGCGATCGCGTGTGATCCCTGCTGCTTCATACTCTGAGATCAGGTAGTGGGCCTTTTCTACGGTTGCCTCAGTGTCATAAGACAGACGGGCATCCACTTCGGTCGAAACGCGACCGGGGATGATGGCCAGGATTTTTTTCCCGAAGGAAACTGCCAGACGATCGAAGGCGGTCGCGAGAATATCGGACTCTGTTGCGCCAGGGCCTAGATCTTGCTTAGCCTGTTTCAGCGTGTCATCCACAATGGCCTGATATTCGGGCATTTGGGCGGCAGCCGTGATCAAGGAGGGGTTGGTGGTGGCGTCACGGGGAGTAAATTTTTCGATGGCCAGGATGTCTCCTGTATCCGCCACGACTACGGTAACCTCGCGCAATTGGTCTAACAAACTTTGAGCCATAGTTTTCTCCCAAACGAATACATGCAAGCGAAAAGGGGATCAACCCTGTGGTGTGTTCTGGAACAAATCCAGCAGAAGTCTGTAATGAATGGTTCTCCGGGATACGACTCCAACCCTGCGAAACTTCCTTGCCAATCTTGGCCTTCAGCCTGATCCAATCACACCTAACGACAAAATCCGCGGATCTTAAACATCATTCCGGATGATGGGTGGATCGCAGAAGCGATCCCAACCTCTGATATTCTGTCTCTGTTGAACGTCGTTGCCGTGGTATATTCCTCCGCCCGAGGTAAAAACTGGTTCAACAATCAGCAGTCATTAAACACCTGAGCCATCTCAATCCTAATCATTCCGCTCTTTTCTGTGCTGGATTTTGTGCCGCTAGTTTAGCTTGTGTTTCCAACGTGTCTGCTTGTCGGGGAAGGAGGGCTTTGCACGCCCTCAACGACCAGTCATATGTCCAGGGCCTGCTTTAAGGTCCGTTGGGCGAATTGTTTTTGCATGCACGCACACGAAACAACTTCTACAGACCCTGGAATGGCCTCTCAATCATGGCAGGGACAGAGAACATGGGTCTGGCCAGCTTAGAGCGTTTGTTAGGCTCACACTTCTCAACACCCTCCTCCCATAAAAATGAAGCAAATGGTTCGGTTGATACGTTTAGCGGGTTGTTTTGGTGCGCTGTTGCTGGCGACTCCGGCGACGGCAACGGAGCTGGAATCCTGGCGGTTCAACGCACGTGATAATGCCATTACGTTTGTGACGGACGCCGCCGTGCGTCCCCGCGCTCAACTGATTTTTAACCCGACACGCCTGGTCGTTGATTTGCCTGGGGTGCAGTTGCATGGGGCGCGTCTCCAACAGGAAGGCTCTGGCTCGATTCGTGAGATTCGCTGGGGCCAGTTGGATCCCAACACGGCTCGCCTGGTGGTTGAACTGGAGCCAGGGTATACCTTGAATCTTGAGCAAGTTCGGGTGGAGGGGCAATCCTCCACAGAATGGGTTGTTCAGATTCCCGAGCCAGAACTCGTACAGAGCGAAAGCAGGGAGTCTCAGCCTATTGAAACTCAACCCGCTCCTTCAGAAGCAAGCTCAACAGCTGTTTCGGAGCTGGAAGCCTTACAGGTAAATAATTACGGCTTCTACCTTCGCCTGTCGCGATCGGTACCCGCAGAGTTGCGGCGAGAGCGACGAGGCCGGCGCTATGTTCTCGAACTGCCCAACACGGTGTTGGCTGATAACCTGGAGCAGCCTCCCGAAGAACTGGAGCAGTTTGGTATTGAAGAACTGGAGCTAGAGGAGGAGAGTGATCCCCCGCTCGTCCGACTGACGTTAAATCTGAGTGAGGCGGCAGAGTGGCAGTTTAATGAAACGGCCGCAGGAGACGGCATACTACAACCGGGCCGAGCGAGGGCGCAAGCTCCAGAACCCACGCCTTCTCCCTCCTCCAGCCCTTCTCCAGAACCGTCGCCCGAATCAACGCCGGTTACAGAAAATCAAATTCAGGCCATTACCTTTGCCCCAGAACGCTCGGCTCTACAAATTCGGGCAGGTGGGCCCCTTACGTATGACGTGGAGCAGGATGGCGATCGCTACCGCATCCGCTTTCCCAACACGCGGATCGGAAGTCTGCCTCCCGTTGACCTGGCCGCCAGTAGCCGTCTTCTGCAGGTGGCGTGGGAGCAGGATGGTGAAGATGCTGTACTGGATCTGGCGGTAGCCTCAGATATTCAGGTCGGGCTACCTGTGGAAGAGCGCACTGGATTCCGACAACGTGGTAGCAATCAGATCACGGTTCCCCTGGTTCGCCCCTTCTGGCAACCGAATCGAGAGTTACCTCCGGTGTCGATGCCAGGTATCGGCGATCGCCAAACCACGGTCGTGCTCGACCCTGGCCATGGGGGACAAGACCCCGGTGCCGTGGGTATTCGTGGTCTGCGAGAGGTAGACATTAACAACGTAGTTGCTTCGCGTGTCCGGGATCTCTTGCAACAGGCGGGGGTGCGAGTGGTCATGACCCGCACTGACAACCGTACCCTGGAGCTGGAACAGCGAGTTCAGGCGGCAGAACGGGCTCGGGCTAATTTGTTCGTCAGCATTCACTCGAATTCCATCAGTATGAGTCGTCCTGACGTGAACGGGATTGAAACCTTTCATACATCTGCTCAGGGGGGCGTTTTGGCGACTGACCTATTAAACAGTCTTTTGGAAGCGACAGGTTCTCCCAGTCGGGGTGTGAAGACAGCTCGGTTCTACGTTATTCGCAACACATCCATGCCCTCAGCTCTGGTCGAGATGGGTTTTGTGACGGGCGCAGAGGATTCACCTCGCCTGGCAACGGATGAGTATCGTGAGTTACTGGCACGGGCGATCGCCCGAGGCATCCTGCAATACATCCGCGAGAATCGCTAGGAGTCCTGTTTCAAGCGTGTGGATGGAGGGTTGTAATGAAAGGGAAACAAAGTGCTCCTTTCACCACACCCCATCCACATGTCTAGAACACTATCCCCTAAGGGGGTGTGCACATAGAACAACCTGCGTGTTTTGAGAGATTAGTGGTTATATTACCAATCCCTTAAAACGAGAAGTTTATTAGAATCTAATTTTTCATGTATCACTGATAGGTTGACTTTTGTCAGTTATCATTCTTCTTTTAATAAAAATTTTGTTCAAATAGTAGTTATTGATGAGTTAAGAAATATTGATAGATAAATTGAATGTGCTGTAATTTATATCTTTCTAATTTATTTCAGCTTTGTTTTAATATCTATCTTTTCTTGTCTCTAAATTTGTAATAAATCTCGGTGTAGAAGCGTTCCCGCTTTCAACTAATCTGCTGTCAGTTTATCTGATGTGGCGATCGCTCATAGTATTTCATATGCTCTTTCAAAAACGTAGAATCATCTGGAGGTAAACCGTTCTTGAAATGGAAGTAAAGGAGTTGCTGTATGGGTTGGTGGAATGCTTCTGAAGTGGCGATCGCAGGTGGTGCAAAAAAATTACAAGTGATTCAATGCTCTTTCCAGAATAAGGGTTGGAAGTTTCTGCGAGGCTTATCTCTCACAATTTAGCTTCTGTCAGATGGTAGTTGGAATACAGTGGTTTTGTGGCTAACCCGTCTGGTTCATGTTTCAGTCCTGTAGATGGGATGTGGAGGAAGGAGCATGAAGTGCTCCTTCCTCCACATCCCATCTACAGGACTGAAACAGAGTAATTTATTTTATGTTGCTTTTTTGAATGTGAGGAGCCTGTAAAATCAACGGTTTTAGGGGAACTATTCAGAGTATTGTTTGTTGAATTGGGATAAAATCGTAAGCAGTGTTCCGCTTCAATGTAGGCTTACATTAACGTTTTTAATTTGAAATCCGCTTCAAACCCAGACTTTAATTCTGTTTCTAAACGCATTTCAAAATCACCTGCCGATTAGGATCTGCTCTTCCCACCCCTTGACCTTTGTTGGTTAGCAGCGCCTTCTCTGCCGGTGCATCTCCATTCCAGTTCAGGGAGGTTGAAGCTTGACACTCAAGGCATTACCTGGCCAAAGTTTCCCCTTAGGGGCAACTGTTATGCCAGATGGCGTCAATTTCTGCATTTTTTCTAAAAGCGCTCAAGCTATTGAGCTGCTGTTGTTCGATCGCCCTGATCAAGCAAAACCCTCGCACATCATTTCACTGGATTCTCGCCACAATAAAAGCTTCCACTACTGGCATGGGTTTGTACCCGGCCTGAAAGCGGGGCAAATTTATGGGTATCGCGTTCATGGTCCCTTTGACCCGGCCCAGGGCTACCGCTTTGACCCCAGCAAAGTCTTGCTTGATCCCTATGCCAAAGCGATTGTGAACGAGGAGTATTACGATCGCCGCGCCGCATCTCGCCCCGGTTACGACAACTGCGCCCAGGCGTTGAAAGGGGTAGTGGTCGATACCAGCACCTATGATTGGGAGGGCGATCGCCTTCTCCGTACCCCCTACACCCGCAGCATCATCTACGAAATGCATGTGGGAGGATTTACTCGCCATCCAAACTCCGGCTTGCCGGATGATAAACGGGGCACCTATGCCGGGTTAATTGAGAAAATCCCCTATCTGCAATCCCTTGGGGTGACAGCCGTAGAGCTGTTGCCTGTGCACTTCTTTGATGCTCAGGATGCCCAGGATGGTCTGAAGAACTACTGGGGATATAGCACCATTAGCTTTTTTGCTCCTCACCGCGCTTATAGTGCCGATCGCAGCTATCTGGGGCCGGTGGATGAATTTCGGGACATGGTGAAAGCGTTGCACCGAGCCGGTATCGAAGTCATTCTGGATGTGGTATTTAATCACAGTGCTGAAGGGAATGAGAACGGCCCTACACTGTCATTTCGAGGATTAGAAAATTCCGCCTACTACATTTTGGAGAAGGATCGCCAGTTCTACTCCAACTACAGCGGCTGCGGTAATGCGCTGCGCGCCAATCACCCCATTGTCAGCCAACTCATTCTCGACTCTCTGCGCTACTGGGTGTCAGAAATGCATGTGGATGGCTTTCGCTTTGACCTGGCCTCGGTACTGTGGCGCGATGATGTGGGGTTGCCCATTGAGCGATCGCCCATTCTCTGGACCATTGAGATGGACCCGGTGTTGGCTCGCACCAAAATTATTGCGGAAGCCTGGGATGCGGCGGGTTTGTATCAGGTGGGCAAGTTTGTGGGAACGGGCGATCGCTTTGCTGAATGGAATGGCCCCTTCCGGGATGATATGCGCCGCTTTGTGAAAGGGGATGAAGGGGTTGCCAAACGCGTTGCCCATCGGCTGTTGGGTAGCCCTGACATTTACCCCCGAATGGACTACGACACCACCCGCAGCATCAACTTCGTCACCTGCCACGATGGTTTTACCATCAACGATGTGGTGTCCTACAACGAGAAACACAATGCCGCCAACCTGGAGGATAGTCGTGATGGCTCTAATGACAACCACAGTTGGAACTGTGGCGTCGAGGGGCCTAGTAAAGACCCCAGAATTGAACGCTTGCGCGATCGCCAAATCAAAAACCTGATTAGCCTTCTGTTTCTTTCTCAGGGCACACCAATGATGCTCATGGGGGACGAAGTCCGTCGAACTCAGCAGGGCAACAATAACGGTTACTGCCAGGACAGTGAGGTGAGCTGGTTTAACTGGGATGACGTGGAAAAACGGAGCGGGCTCCTCCGCTTCACCCGTGAATTTATCCGGTTTGTGCAAGCCGTTCAACTGTTTCAGTTGGACCGGGTGCTCACTGGGTTTTCCTTCCAGGATGACCCCTTTGTAGTGTGGCACGGGGTTCATCTGGGCCAACCAGATTTGAATCCCAATTCCCATACCCTTGCTCTTACCCTTCAGCATCCTAAGAAGCAGGAGCATATTCACATCATGCTCAATGCCTATTGGGAGTCGCTTTCGTTCGAATTGCCTCCCCTCGATGGCAGCGAATGCTGGCACCGCATCGTCGATACTTACCTGTCGCCTCCTGAGGATTTTTGTCCTCTGGAAACGGCTCCGGTATTTTCGGGCGATCGCTACACGGTTCAACCTCGCTCTGTAGCAGTCTTGATGGCGTTTGTTAGCCCCTAACTCAACGACCGTTTGATGAACCGAGCACGGCTTATCAAACGGTCGTCGTCCTGTTTCTAAAGGCGTAGTACCTGTTTTAAGGGTTGTTTTTTGTATGCGAAGCATACGAAAAAATAACCCTTCCCGCAAGCTTTAAAACGTATCGTTTGGTAAGAACGGCGGTATGGGGTGAAAAATACCCTACACCGCCATTCGTGAGCATTTAGAGCGAGGCAGCGCTTCAGAAATGAGTATGTTAAAGTTTGCCTAATTGTTGGGCTTTCCTTTCATAAAAACTATTCATCTCCTTTCAGCAATTTTACGGAGGAGTGAGCTATTTCTCTCTCGTAAGGAGGGTGACGTTGAGAAAACAACGTATCTAAGGGGCGTCTTGATGCTCTCTTTGCAGAAAGTCTACGTATACTTACGTCTTCTTCATCGGGAATTTATAGAGGTCTTGCTATTCTCCTACCAGACCCCTAGAGCAAAAGCTTCTGCTTTTGATTCGAGTTTAAGAAGTTACGTTTGCCAATTCCGAACTTCGAGGGAGGTTGTTCAATGAAAGCCGTCATCCTTGCAGGTGGGCTGGGTACACGCATTAGTGAAGAGACCAGCATACGACCTAAGCCTATGGTCGAAATTGGGGGTCAACCCATTCTCTGGCACATCATGAAGATTTACTCGGCTTACGGGATAAACGACTTCATTGTTTGCTGTGGCTACAAAGGGCATGTCATCAAGGAGTACTTCGCCAACTACTTTCTTCGCATGTCAGATGTCACCATTGATATGCGCTTCAACCAGGTAAATATTCACACGGGCTATGCAGAGCCCTGGCGTGTCACTCTGGTGGATACCGGAGCTGAGACGATGACCGGTGGACGTCTCAAGCGCGTTCGAGAACACATTGGCTCAGAAACCTTCTGTTTCACCTATGGCGATGGTGTGAGCAACGTCAATATTGGTGAGCTCATTGCTTTTCATAAAGCTCAGGGTACGCTGGCAACCCTCACTGCCGTGCAACCCCCCGGGCGTTTTGGAGCCATTATGTTGGGCTCTGAGCAAACCAAAATTACCTCATTCCACGAAAAGCCAGAGGGAGATGGGGCCTGGATCAACGGTGGCTACTTTGTCGTTGAACCGGAAGTGATTGATTACATCGATGGAGACAGCACGGTTTGGGAACAGGCCCCGCTGGAAAAACTTGCCCATATGGAACAGCTATCTGCATATAAGCACAATGGTTTTTGGCAACCCATGGATACGCTACGAGATAAAAATTACCTTGAGGGTCTGTGGGAATCTGGCAAGGCCCCATGGAAGGTTTGGTAAACGCTTGAGCTGACGACGCCATCCATCCATTTATACAAACCAATTGATAGGGAAGACGGCATGTACGATTACGCAATTATCGGGGGAGGAATTGTCGGCCTCTCAACAGGAATGGCGTTGGGCAAACGCTATCCAGATGCCACGATTCTGGTTCTAGAAAAGGAGAGCCAGTGGGCCTTCCATCAGACGGGTAATAATAGCGGCGTCATTCACTCAGGCGTTTACTATAAGCCGGGTAGCTTTAAGGCAAAATTTTGCCGAGATGGTGCTGAGTCCATGGTGAACTTTTGCCAGGAGCATGGCCTGCCCTATGAGGTGTGTGGCAAGGTTATTGTTGCGACCGAAGAAAAGGAACTGCCTCTCTTGGAAAACCTCTACCAGCGGGGTTTAGAGAACGGCATTAAAGTTGCCCGTATCACCGCTGAGGAGGTTAAGGAGATTGAACCCCATGTCAACTGTTTGGCTGGGATTCGGGTCTTTTCTACAGGAATTGCCGACTACAAGCAGGTTTGCCTGAAGTACGCCGAACTGATTCAGCAGCAAGGCGGTGAACTACGGCTCAACACCAAAGTTCTGAAAATTGTTGACGTTCCTGAAGGTAAGGTTTTAGAGACGACCCAGGGCACGTTTGAGGCCCAGACGGTGATTAACTGCGCGGGGTTGTATAGCGATCGCATCGCTAAATTAGGGGGTGTTGACCCTCAGTCCAAAATCGTGCCATTTCGCGGTGAATATTACGAGTTAGTGCCCGAAAAGCGCTATCTAGTCAACACGTTGATTTATCCAGTTCCGAATCCAGCGTTTCCGTTCTTGGGCGTTCATTTCACCAAGATGATCGATGGCAGCGTTCATGCGGGGCCGAATGCAGTTCTCAGCTTGAAGCGCGAGGGTTACAAGAAGACCGATTTTGACCTCCGCGATTTTGCCGAAGTGATGACCTATCCGGCTTTCTGGAAACTGGCTTCCAAGTATGCCGACGAAGGCATCAAAGAAATGGTGCGCTCCTTTAGTAAGGCGGTTTTCGTACAAAGTCTCCAGCGCCTCATTCCCGAGGTGCAAATGGAGGATGTGGTTCCTACTCACGCGGGGGTAAGAGCCCAAGCCCTGATGGATAATGGCCAGCTCGTTGATGATTTCCTGATTGTTCGGGGTGAAAATTCCATTCACGTTTGTAATGCCCCGTCTCCTGCTGCTACCTCTTCCATCGAAATTGGAAAAGCTGTAGCTGAGCAGGCTCCGGCTCCCCGCACCAAGCAAGTCCAACTTAGCAGATAGGAAAATCCATGAAAGTTTTAGTAACCGGTACAGAGGGTTACCTCGGGTGCTTGTTTGCGCCATTGCTCCTCAAGCACGGTCACGAAGTTCTTGCTGTTGATACAGGCTTTTATAAATCGGGTTGGCTTTACAACGGCACCGAGATGACCGCCCAGACCCTTACTAAAGATCTTCGTCATATTTCCCTGGAAGATCTAAGAGGGGTTGATGCGATTGTTCATATGGCCGAGCTTTCTAACGACCCAACGGGCCAGTTGTCGCCCAACATTACCTACGATATTAACCATAAAGGGTCTGTGCGTCTGGCAGAACTAGCCAAGCAAGCGGGAATTAAGCGGTTTGTCTACATGTCATCCTGCAGTGTGTACGGCGTTGCTGCCACTGAAGTTGTGGATGAAACCTCGCCCGTTAATCCTCAAACTGCCTATGCGGAATGCAAGGCACTGGTGGAGCGCGATGTATCGAAGATGGCGAGTGACGACTTTTCTCCCACCTTTATGCGCAATGCGACCGCGTTTGGTGCTTCTCCTCGGATGCGTTTTGACATTGTGTTAAATAACCTATCCGGTCTGGCCTGGACCACGAAGCAAATCAAGATGGTCAGTGATGGTACACCTTGGCGGCCTCTGGTGCATGCCCTGGACATTGCTAAGGCTCTGCTGTGTGTATTGGAAGCTCCCCGCGATATCGTTCATAACCAGGTCTTTAACGTGGGTGACTCTGCTAACAACTATCAGGTCAAGCAGATTGCTGAAATTGTGGCGAGTGTCTTCCCGGGTTGCCAGTTGAGCTTTGGGGATCAAGGATCAGATAACCGCAGCTACAAAGTGTCGTTTGAGAAAATCAACACCCAGGTACCCGGTTTTAAGTGTGACTGGGATGCTCTGCGCGGTGCACAGCAATTGCTGCAAGTATTCACTCAAATTGACATGACCAAGGAGGTATTTGAGTACCGGGCCTTCACTCGGTTGAAGCAACTCGAATATCTGCTGCATACTCAGCAAATTGACAAAGATTTCTTCTGGAGCGTGTAATGATCTTTACGGAGACGAAGTTAAAAGGCGCATTCATCCTTGATCTAGACATTCGGGAAGATCATCGAGGTGGATTCGCCCGGACCTTCTGTGCCAAAGAGTTTGAAGAACATGGCCTGAAAGCCACTGTGGCCCAGTGCAATATGTCCTTCAACCACAAGGCCGGAACTCTGCGAGGAATGCACTATCAGCTTCCTCCGGCAGCGGAAACCAAACTCGTGCGTTGTACCAAGGGTGCAATTTATGACGTCATTATTGATATGCGTCCAGATTCCCCCACGTACATGCAGCACATCGGCGTGGAGTTGACAGCAGAGAACCGCCGTACTCTCTACATTCCCGAAATGTTTGCCCATGGCTATCAGGCTCTGACGGACGGTGCAGAGGTTATTTATCAGGTCGGTGAGTTCTATACCCCTGGCTATGAGCGAGGTCTGCGGTACAATGACCCAACCTTTGGCATTGAGTGGCCGATGGAAGTAACGGTTATTTCTGAAAAGGATTCAGCCTGGCCGCTTTTCGAACCCGTACCGGTGTAACAGGTGTTAGGGAATCGGGATCGTCTCTCCCGGTTCCCGTTCTGCTGTTAATCGTAGCCATACGTAAGGTCTGACTAATAGGTATCAAAGTTGAGTCATTTGAGTATTCCAGCGCTTTGAGTTTGTTCCAATCATGTGTCCGTAGGAGAGGATTTTTATGTACTTCATCGTTGATACCGCATTGCAGGCTCGCCAAGAAGCTGGGAATCCCGTGCGAGTTGGGATGATTGGCTCTGGCTTTATGGGAAAAGGGATTGCCAATCAAATTGTCAACTCAGTGCCCGGAATGGAACTGGTGGCAATTTTTAACCGGACGGTGGAGAAAGCGAAATACGCTTACCAGCAGGCCGGTGTTGAAGATATTCGAGAAGTCAAAACCGTTGCTGAATTAGAAGACGCGATCGCCCACAACCAATACGCGGTCACTGATGACGCGATGCTCCTCTGCCGCGCCGAAGGCATCGATGCACTGATTGAAGTAACGGGTGCGATCGAGTTTGGTGCCCATGTGGTGATGGAGGCGATCGCCCACAAAAAGCACATCATCCTGATGAACGCCGAGCTGGACGGCACTATCGGCCCCATTCTCAAAACCTACGCCGATAAAGCCGGGGTTATTATTACGGCCTGCGAAGGCGATCAACCCGGTGTGGAAATGAACCTCTACCGCTACGTCAAGAGCCTGGGCTTGACCCCAATGGTGTGCGGCAATATCAAGGGTCTGCACGACGCCTACCGTAACCCCACCACTCAAAAAGGCTTTGCGGAGCAGTGGGGCCAAAACGTCCACATGGTAACTAGCTTTGCTGATGGGACAAAGATTTCCTTTGAGCAGGCGATCGTTGCCAACGGTACTGGCATGACCATCGCCAAGCGTGGCATGATGGGCCACGACTTTATGCGCCACAAAGAGGAATTGATTAAGGAATACAATCTTAACTTCAACGGCCATATTGACGACCTGACCAAGCTCTATGACATCGATCAACTCAAAGAGCTGGGCGGTATTGTGGATTATGTAGTTGCCGTTAAACCGGGTCCTGGTGTGTACGTATTCGCCACCCACGACGATCCCAAACAACGCCATTACCTGAACCTCTATAAGCTTGGTGAAGGCCCGCTCTACAGCTTCTACCACCCCTACCACCTGTGCCATCTCGAGGTGCCCATGTCCGTGGCTCGTGTGGTACTGTTCAACGACGTGGTATTAGCTCCCACCTATGGCCCCCGTGTGGATGTCATCACGGCTGCGAAGACTGACCTGAAGGCGGGCGAAACCATTGATGAGTTGGGCGGTTACATGACCTATGGCCTCTGCGAAACGGCTCAGATCACCCTGGAGCAAAACTTGCTACCCATCGGTTTAGCGGAAGGTTGCGTTCTGAAGCGCGATGTGGCAAAGGATCAAGTTCTCACCTACGACGATGTGGAATTACCTGCAGGTCGCCTGTGTGATAAATTACGCGCTGAGCAAAATGCGATGTTTTTCCCCAGCCGCACTCTGGTAACGGCGTAATGGTTTGACAGCCTGAAT
Source organism: Leptolyngbya sp. PL-A3 (assembly GCF_039962325.1). Taxonomy (NCBI): domain Bacteria; kingdom Bacillati; phylum Cyanobacteriota; class Cyanophyceae; order Leptolyngbyales; family Leptolyngbyaceae; genus Leptolyngbya; species Leptolyngbya sp. PL-A3. Next base: position 3,048 of record NZ_JAMPLB010000037.1, on the reverse strand, counting down.
CCCAATCAACTAGGTCGCGTTTCTCAGGAATGCGACCTTTTTTCTATCAAATTAAAGCTATATAGCGCTGTGCACGTTGATTAAGTAAGGTGGTGCGGGGCACGAAGTGCCCCACACCACCGCTACTGTACTTAACGCATTTGCACAGCGCTATAGCTACAGCCATTTCAGTTAGAAGCAGATGGTGGAGGGGGTATGCTTCGCATAACCCCCTCCACCATCTGCTTAGCTGTGCGATGTCGTTCTATTACAGCTCGTCATCATAGGCTTCTAAAAGTTCGGTGGCCTTTTGCTGATCGGCGATCGCCCCATTCTCATCTCCCATTTCCTGCCGTGCTCGGCTTCGCAATGTATAGGCGTTGGCGGAATCAGGATCTAACCTCAGGGCATGGTTGGCATTTCCCGTCGCTTCAGGGTACTGGCCCAATGCCAGGTATGCCTCACCCCGTAATAACACAGCATCAATATTTTGCGAATCAATCAGTAAGGCTCGATTGCAGTCTGCGATCGCTTCGGGGTAGCGTTGCAGGCCATAAAACAGGTTCGCCCGATGCAGGTAGGCTCTAACATCCTGTGAGTTCTGGCTCAATTTTTGATTGATGTCGTGCATCTCCTGTTGCAGGAGCAGCTTCATGCCTCTTTCTTGATCGGCTATTCCACCTGTGCTGTCGCCTTTGCGTTCGCGGGCTGTGCCTCGCAACTGATAGGCCTCGCCTGCGTCAGGATCGAGTTGTAAAACCCGTTCAGCGTCGGCGATCGCTCCGTCATAGTTATCCAGAGCTAACCGGGCGCGACCTCGCCTCAAGTAGGCTTGCATGTCCTGCGGATTGGTCTGCAAGGCTTGTTCTGCGGCGTCTACTTCCTGCTGAGCTCGCTCAGAGTATGCGGCTTTCGGGTCAGCCCAGTTTGACCGCATCAGATTCCAACTGTTCCAGCCAGGCATCAGGGCATAGAGGCCCCCGGCAAAGCCTCCCAATAAGCTGACTAGATAAACGCCAGTTAAACCCGCTCGTACAGACCATCTAGCGGAATCTTCCTGCCGGGTGTCGAGTAGACCCACCACCAGACTGTATTTTTTGGCGAAGGGTAAGGCTTGGTAGGGAGGCTTCTGGAGCTGGGTGAAGAGATATCGGAGAGCTTCATCGCGATCGCCCGGAGGCAACTCCCGTAGATCCCTGCGAAAGCGGGCATTGAGTTTGGCTAACCGGAAACTGCTGGGGATACTGAACGCAATCAGCAGGGCAAAGACAAACATCAAGGGGCTGGTTAACCCGACCAGCGCTAACAATGCCGCCCCCATTCCTTTAAAGATGACGCCCAAGTAAGGATTTCGCGAAAATAGCAGCAGGTCAGCCACCTGCCCACCGTCGAGTGGGTAAATGGGCAACAGGTTAAACAGGTTAAGCATGATGAGCATCCAACTGGTTTCGCGAAACCAGTTGGTGTCTTCCAGCCAGGTGCTAGCCGCGACGTCGGGGGTACGTGTCAGGCCAAAGGCGATCGCCAATCCAATGCCCAGAATTAATCCTGGTAGTGGCCCTGCCAGGGAAATCCATACTTTCTCGGTGAGGGACGCGTTGTCTTTGCGGGCCGTTGCTAGCGCGCCCAAAAACGGGATGAACAGCATCACCGTGTTGCGATACCCAAAAATTTTCATAGCCAGAATGTGACCCCCCTCATGGAAGAGCAGGACGGCCACAAAAATCATGAGCCTCTGTGGGTCAAATATAGAAGAGTAGGAGGCAATGAAGAGGGCCAGTGTGCCCAAGAGCAGCCAGTTTTTGCCCCGTTGGGAAAGGCCTTTGTTTTGTTTCTGCTGCAATCGATGAAACTCTGCAATTTCCAGTTCAACAATGGGCGTAGCAGGATTGGAATCGGTATGGTCTGCCTCTGCATTGGTTTGCCCAATAGGTTTTTGCTTTCCCTTGCGGGCAACCTGATAGACCGCTCGGATAGCCGTTTTCCAGGTCATGCGGTAGCTTTCCCCCGGTGTGACCCATTGAACTTCTCCTGTGGTGACGAGGCGCTCAGCTCCCCATTGGTTAGATGCTTCTAACGTTTGCAGGAAGGCTTCATGAGATAGGATTTGGGGTTGCTTCTCTTGGCTCAGTTCGGCCAGTTTTTGTTGGTGGCTCTGCCATTGTTCCTCCGCGGAAACGGTTCCAACATGGAGCGCAATTTCTCGAGGATTGGAGCTATAGATGCCAAAGTAAGCCGTATTGAGTGTGGTTAGCTGAGTTCCATCGTCAAAAAAGGCGATACAGCTCCGAATGAGAGGGGTGTTACTGCTGACTAACTGAGCGGTCATGAGCCCTGCGTAGGTATGACCCGAGCCATGCTGAAGCAAAATTCCCCACTGGTTGCCATCGCTCTCAGACCCCTGTTCAATTTGATGACAGCTCACCATTTTGAACCCCTGGATATTCAATTCGGCGATCGCCTCCTTAAAAATCCCCCAGGCAGCTTCTGGTATGTCCTCAGCCTGGGCGGGTTTTACACACATACACCGCATGGTGGTATGGCGAATTTTCCAGGTTGCGATGAGATAGGGCAGGGCAAGGATGAGCAGTAGGGGCGCGATCGTATAGAGAAGCGACAACATGATCGATCACACAGTGAGGAATAGCCTTAGTATTCCGATCTATTCATCGGATGTAACAGGGTAGCCGCCTCTTCACGAGACTTTAGAAATTGGGTATTGCTACATAAAGGCAGGGCTTACGCAAGTCCACTATCCGTAGTGTATTTGTGTTGTGGGTGGGGTGCGAAGCATGATGATAATTTCGCAAGACTTACCGTTGTAAGACAGATTTATAGGAAAACTCCTGGTTAAATGTTTAGGATAATTGGCTTTGGCCGGTTGTGTTCCGCTCCTTGACCATGCTTTTAGTCTGCTGGAGATGACCTGTTCACACCATAGATGTTTAGGCTGTTAATACCGTTTTAATATGAAGCTGCGCCAAATAGGGCTTCGAGAATGAAATCGTAGGACGTCAATGACGCAACCCTTTCAGGGGAAATCTTGTCGAGTTCCGAGGTCAGGAGTTT
>NZ_JAMPLB010000036.1:0-72120 GCF_039962325.1 Leptolyngbya sp. PL-A3 | reverse complement strand
AAGAACTTTGAGCGTACTTTATCTCACGCCAAAGCCCAAATCGATCTTTGCTTCATCCGGCTAATGCTGAAGAGGCTTTCAGCCCCTTCTTAAGATATCAAATGGGCTCTATAAGCCATATATCCATCTAAGGGCATAGAAGAAATGAGCTAACACTACGTAAGACTAATAGTTAGTTTAACTAACTAAGAAATGTAAAGCAGTAGGGAAAAGCTGTATGTTCCCCCTTTCGCTGTTGAATTCCAGAAGAACTGGCATCATCTGTCGGGCTTCATTGGTCGTGTTACTGCTGGCATTAACAGGCTGTAATTTACCGAAAGCTGATGCTGAGCCTAGTAGTAGGAATGGTCAGGAGCAAGCCCAGGAAGAAGCTGCGGCCGTCGATGTGGCGATCGCCCAGATTGGCAATGTGGAGGAATCCCTGGAATATACAGGCACGACCCAACCATTCCGAGAAGTATCACTCCGATCGCAAATACAGGCTCAGTTATTGGATCTGGCTGTGGATGTGGGCGATCGCATTCAGCAGGGACAATCCCTTGCCCGTCTTGATAACACAGTACAGGTGGCTACCGTTGCGGAGGCACAGGCCGAAGCTGCCGCCCTTCAAGCTGAGGTAGCCAATGTTGAAGCCCAGGTTAGTGATGCTCAAACTCAAGTCACCCGCGCTGCAAGCGAGTTAGAACAGGCCCGTTCGGATTTGAGCCGCCTACAATTTCTTGCCCAAGAAGGAGCCATTCCAATTCAACAGCTAGAGCAGGCCCGGACCAACGTCGATACTGCGGAAGCAACGTTGCGGTCTACACAACAGCAGGTTCGCAGTCGGCAACAGCAGGTCGTCGCAGCACAACAACGGGTAGAGGCACAGCGGGCAGTTGTGGCTCAAGGGCGTGCACAGCAAGGATTTACCGTACTCAGTTCTCCGGTGACTGGCTCTGTGTTAGAGCGCAGTTCTGAACCCGGAAATATCATCCAGGCCGGGAGTGAAATCTTGCGTCTGGGAGACTTTAGTCAGGTCAAAGTCGCGGTTCAACTGTCGGAATTGGAGTTGAGCACTATTCAACCCGGCCAATCTGTCGAGGTTCGACTCGATGCGTTTCCGGAGAAAACCTTCAGCGGACGCGTAGACCGCATTTCTCCCGCCGCAGATCCGGTTGCCCGGCTTATTCCCGTTGAAGTCACAATTCCCAATCCTGGCGGCCAAATCGGTAGTGGTTTACTGGCGCGGGTCGTGTTCACTCAACGTACAAACCGATCGCGCGTTGTCGTTCCCGAAATCGCCTTACAGGTGAATCAAGACAACCGTAGCCAGTCATCAGGTGGGAATCAACCAGAACAATCGGCATCCAATTCTACTCAAGCTAACCCATCCGAGAAGGCTTCTGGAGAAGGGCGGAATTTACCCAGTGATATTGGCACAATTTTTGTTGTGACGGGTTCAGGTGACGAGGCAACCGTGACAGCTCGCTCGGTCACGCTCGGTAGGCAGGGTGATGGCCAGGTTGAAATTATCTCGGGCTTGGAGGAGGGCGATCGCTACGTTGTCCGCAGCACTCGGCCGCTTAAAAACGGAGACGCCATTCGATTTAGCGTTCTATCGGAACAGGAAAACCCTCCAGAAGGATAAGGAAACGTATTGGCTGCTGAGTAAACGATAGCGAATTGACTCAGTGTCATTCCATCTTTGTACAATCCTTCCCTCACCCTTTAACCCTTTCTCCTATGGCATCATCTCCTTCTTTCAGTATTAGTGCTATTTCTATTCGTCAGCATATTGGTACGCTTATGCTGACGTTAGCCGTTATCGTGATCGGAGTCTTCTTTATTACGACTCTTTCGGTTGATCTGCTACCATCCATCACCTATCCCCGTATTGGTGTCAGGGTAGATGCACCGGGTATCTCTCCCGAAGTTGCGGTCGATGAAGTGACCCGGCCTCTGGAGGAGGCCTTAGCTGCAACCGAAGGTGTTGTGCAGGTCTATTCCCAAACGCGGGAAGGACAGGTCAGCGTGGATTTGTTCTTCAGGCCAGGTGGCAACATTGATCAGGCCTTAAACGATGCCACGGCCGCCTTCAACCGAGCACAGGGCGAACTACCTGATACTATTGAATCTCCACGCTTATTCAAAGTAGACCCTGCTCAGTCTCCCATTTACGAGATGGCGGTCACCTCCACGTCCCTCAGCCCGGTAGAGTTACGGGTCTTTGCGGATGAAGAATTAGCACGAGAGCTGGGCGTTGTGGAAGGAGTTGCTGCCGTTGATGTGGCAGGGGGAGAAGAAGAAGAAGTCCGAGTGCTGCTCGATCTAAATCGCTTGCAAGCGATTGGGGTTGGTCTGCGTGACGTTCTAACGGAGTTGGAAGAGGACAACCAGGACATTTCAGGTGGACGGATTTACGGCAGAAATTCAGAACCCCTGACACGGGCGATCGGACGGTTTCAGGATGCGGAGGAGATTCGCAATTTATCCTTTGCTGCCGGGGGTACAGACAGTGGAACCCAGGAGACAGAAACAGCTCAGGGTAACGAATCTCCAGCCCAAAGTACACCGACCAATCGGGTCTACTTGCGAAACTTCGCTGAGGTCATTGACGGCACTCGAGAACAGCGGATTTTTGTCAATTTGAATGGACAACCAGCCGTTAAAGTTAGTATTCAAAAGCAACCCGATGCGAACACCATTACGGTTGTGAAAGGTGTGAAACAACGCCTGGAGGAGTTGCGTCAGCAGGGAGTGATCCCAGAAGATATGCAACTGGTCACAACTCTGGATGAATCGGTATTTATTCAAAATGCAATTTCCAATGTGACATCCTCTGGATTGATTGGGGCAGGATTAGCGGCGATCGCCGTTCTACTATTTCTCGGGTCCGTTCGGCAGACTCTCATTATTGTGCTGGCAATTCCTCTGGCAACCCTGGCCGCCATTATTCTGATGGGGGTCTTCAACCTCTCCCTCAATGTTTTCAGCCTGGGGGGGTTGGCGCTAGGCGTGGGGATTGTGGTAGACAACTCGATTGTGATGCTGGAGACGATCGCTGAAGGCGCGGGAGTAACGCCTGGACAGAATAGTAAAACCCGTCTCAGCTCCAAGAAATTGATTCAGCAGTCGATTGAAAGCAGCCAGTCGATTGAATCGGCGCTGATTGCTTCAACCAGTACAAACCTGGTTGCTGTTCTCCCTTTTCTATTGATTGGTGGATTTATTGCCCTGCTGTTTAATGAATTGATTTTAACGATTACCTTTGCGGTTGCAGCCTCCATTCTCATTGCCGTTACGGTTGTCCCAATGGCAACTTCACGGCTTTTAGCTATTCGCTGGTCTACAGGCATTGATAAGTTCTGGTTCTTACGCCAATTTAACCAGCGGTTCATGGCTGCAACTAACGGCTACGGTCGTTTCCTCGGCTGGGTTTTAGATCACCGATGGTTGGTTGTTACAAGCATCGTGTTGATATTCGGGGTGAGCGGTGCTTTTATGGCAACTCGATTACCTCAGGAAATCCTGCCGCGCATCAATACGGGGCAGGCAAACCTGATTGCCCAATTTCCATCCGGCACGCCCATTGCATCCAACCGCAAAGTCATGGATGAAGTGGATAAAATTGTACGGGCACAACCCGAAACAGAGTATGTATTCACAACCATTGGCGGCTTTTTGTTTGGTAGCAATACCAGCGAAAACCCACTGCGGAGTTCCAGCACCATCACTCTGAAGCCAGGAACCGATGTGGAAGCCTTTGTTTCCAGAGTGACTCAAGAATTTCAGAAGCTTAACCTGGTTGATATACGGCTACGGCTCAATCCTGGGCAGGTGCGTGGCTTAATTCTTAACAACTCTCCTGTGCGTGGAGCAGAGATTGATGTAATTTTGCAGGGCAATAATGAGCAAACGCTGAATCAGGCGGGGCGTCAAGTGCTTGAGGCATTAGAGCAGCAGGCAACGCTGGCCAGTTTTCGCGCGGATGCCGATCCACGTCAACCGGAGATTCAGATTCGCCGCGATCGCGAACGGCTGGCTGCTCTCAACCTGAATATCCAGGATATTGGTGATACGTTAGAAACGGCAATTCAGGGGAGTGTAGCGACCCAGCTGCAGCGGGGAAATCGGTTGGTCGATGTACGGGTGGAGTTAAACGATGAAGCCATTAGCCGCCCATCCCAGCTGGCAAGTTTACCCCTATTCACAGCGAATAACCGTCCCATTCGCCTGGGTGATGTGGCAGATATTGAAGAAGGGCAGGCTCCAGGCCAAATCCAGCGAATTAATCAGCGGCAAGTGTATATTATTGCAGGCAATCTAAATGAGGGAGCTAACCTGGGAGATGCGTTGAAGGAGGTAGACCAGATCATCCAGGGCATAGATCTACCAGCAGGAGCCAGTTTACTTCCCAGCACGGCTGCTCAAAGTAACCAGCAATTGCAATCCTCCCTTCCGATTCTAGGAGGGCTGGCAGCTTTTCTCGTATTCGTCGTGATGGCTGTGCAATACAACTCCTTAGTAGACCCATTGGTGATTCTCTTTACCATTCCACTGGCATTAATTGGCGGTATCTTTGGGTTGTTCCTGACTCAGACAGCCGTAGGTGCCACCGTTATTGTGGGGGCTGTGCTACTGGTAGGCATTGTTGTTAACAATGCCATCATTATGGTTGAATTTGCCAACCAGATTCGTGAGGAGAAAGGAGTTAATCGTCGTGCTGCCATACTCAGTGCAGCTCCTCAACGCCTCCGCCCAATTCTTATGACAACCATTACGACTGTTCTCGGCATGTTTCCCCTGGCATTGGGATTGGGACAAGGAGGTGAATTTCTTCAACCGCTCGGAATCGTGGTGTTTTCTGGACTTTCCCTTGCAACATTATTAACGCTGTTCATCATTCCATGCTTTTATTTAATTCTGCATGATGTATTTCGCGATGCAGGAGAACAATGGTTACCCCGAAGACGTAAACGACGGGCAGCCTAACGGATACTATTTTTCAGGAGAAGCAAGTTGTGGCAGAAGAGCCATTCCCATGTTTCCTCCTTAACCTACAGCGCTTTGCGCTTGAATCAGCCACGGTTGTTTTTGTGGGAGCCGCGCGCAGCGCGGCTCTCACAAAAACAACCTCTTACAGCGCTTGAAAAGCGTTGTAAGAGGTTGTTTGAACAGCTGATTTTTCATGCGCTTTGCGTAAGAAAAATCAGCTGTTGAGAGACTTTTCAAAGCATTAGAACCATTATTCGAACAAGCACTCTCTCCTATTTCAAAAAATCATGGCACAGGGTTGACAACTTGTAGTGTGATTGTAGTATAACTGTAGTATTAACACTGTAACCTCTCACGAAGGTTCTGTAGTAACCCCTCCGAACCTGAACAAGTGAATAATTTCCATCTTGAGGATGTAGCTTAGCGGGTTAAAGCACCAGTCCGTCGAACTGGATATTGTAGGTTCAAATCCCATCACCCTCGCTTTGTTTCCTATTTTTGGGGTGCTCTGTGCCTTATAGAAAGGAAATCTTGAGCATCGTGGACGAAGAGATCAGTTGCCGTGTCTCTCAAGCATGGAGAAGTGGGTGTAACTTCCCGCCGATGCTGCCAATAAGGATGCGGCTCTCTCTTGATCTGGGTTCGCCTTCCATTCGGTAATCATGGGTCTGTAGCTTAATTGGGAAAGCGTCTGCCTTGCAAGCAGGAAGATGTCGGTTCAAATCCGACCAGAATCCACCAAAACCTGGGTCTGTAGCTCTAGTGGCAGTAACCGGCAAAGCTTACATACAACTTCCTGTTAAGAAGCCAAAAACTGCTTTGTGAACTTGTACGAGGGATGAGTGCAACTCTCATCGGGAGGTGATTGGTTCGATTCCGATCAGAGCCACTGCGACTGAACCCGAAGTGGTGGAGGGGCTGGTTTGTGACACCAGTGTTAGCGAGTTCAACCCTCGTCAGTCGAGGGGGAGAACGTGGCTCCCTACTTCGGTGAGGTCTACAAGACCTATTACCGGGAGCTGGCAGTGATGCCCAATGTCGTGATTGTCCGTGTCGGTGGTTACTGCAACTGGCTGGAGAGTCAACTGAAGGGACAGCAAGCGCCTGTAGAGACGTTCTACCTTTGCGGGGAACTACTACAGCTTACCCAAGCTTGTACCGCTGCTGACGCGCCCTTCTCGGCTGGAGTTGCTGATGGAGATTCTGGACACGCCATTGCCCGTGCGATCGGATAAATAGGAAGTTGGACTGCCACATCTCTTTGGGCTGGGTAGTCCCCTTCCTTCCAGCCAGGGAAGCTAAAGCCATGAAGGTCAATACATGGGGCATGCTCAAGCTGCTAAACCGTCTTCCAGAGCCGCTGGTAAAAAACTGGCTGGAGCGAACGGGGATGTGGCTGATGCCTACCACTCGGCACTAAATTCAACCACACTTGCACGCAGGAGATTACGATGACTGACATCCGTAAGCTACTCAACCAGATTGCGAGTGCTGAAGCACAATTGCAATCAACTCAATTTCTCGCACCTTGTGTTAAGGGTGGACGAGTTCGGACACGGGTGACAGGAATGGTCTACACCTTCACTTCTCAACCTCGGCAGTTTGAAGGATGGGGCATTTTTCGGCCTGTGGATGAACAAACCGCAATGCTAGTTGAAGGAGCAGATTTACCCCAGATCGCTACTTACTTGCAGCAGTTTCTAGTAGTTCGATTGCGGTTGGCATATCGTTTACAAAATCAAAGTTGGCTGGCGTATCCAATCAATGAAGTGGATATGCGGCAGCGGTTTAAGGCAGTTAAACCTTTGGTTGCTCATCTGGTGACAGAAGGCGTTGCCTTTGAGCAAGTTCTCGCTCGCTGGAATGGAAATTCCTGTTGGTTTGAGGACATTGATCGCCGCGCTGACCCTGCGATCGCTGAAACCTTGCAATCCAACCTCAAACAGTTAACTCCCGTTGAGGAATTGCAATTTAAGGGGATGACTCCAGAAATGCGAACGCTCTACGAGTTAGCGGCTCAGCAGATAGAAAAATTTGCCCAACCTCAACGGGATGAAAAGCGACTGCGGCAAGCTCTCAAATTGGGTGGCGGTGAACTACACCAGCTCCAGGATCGAGGGGATTACTGGACAGTGGATTGGACAACATCAGATGGTGTGCGTCATACCAGTGCGATCGCTAAAGGCGACCTGACCGTTGTCAGTTCTGGTATTTGTCTGAGTGGACGCGATCGCGACTTCGACCTGCAATCGTTGGTAGGTGTGATGGAACATCGGGAGTGGTGAGATAATGAGCATCTTTTTTCATGAGCAGCTTCACCGGACAGATGTGGTAATGGCGAAGCTAAAGAATTTCCCTGTGACCATTTGTGGTGCAGGAGCCTTGGGTGCAAACCTGGCTGAAAATTTAGTTCGTGCTGGATTTGGCAATCTGAAAGTTATTGATCGCGATCGCATTGAGGAACGGAATCTGTCAACTCAACCCTACTACCGTTCGGATGTTGGTGCATTCAAATCCAAAATCTTAGCCAATAATCTGTATCGGGCGATCGGAACCAAGGTAGAAGCCGAAACCAAAGAGTTGACTGCGGTAAATGCTGCTCAACTCCTTAGAGATAGTGGCTTGATTATTGACGTCTTTGACAACAGCACCTCTCGTCAAGCCGTAAAGGATTATGCCGATCGCACTGAGATTCCTTGCCTTCATGCTGGGCTTTCTGCGGAGTATGCAGAAGTTATTTGGAATGATGCTTATCGAGTTCCGTCTGATGCCAATGATGATGTCTGTGATTATCCTTTAGCACGTAATTTGGTGATGCTAACGGTAGCGGTAGCTTGTGAGACAATTGTCTCTTTTATCGCAACAGGTAAACAACAGCATTACACACTTACTTTAAAGGATTTAAGTGTTCAGCTTCTTAATCTGAACTGTTGAGCGACCACATCGGGGTTTAATACTTCACGAATTGATGAATTATCAAAAAAGTTCTCTTGCGTGAATACATGGTAAGGCTCATACTGGGACGCTACAGGGGCAGGAATTCCCAAACTATTAAGCACCATCACCATACTTGCAACACCATAGTATGCTTGATTTACCTGTGTTATAAATTGGCTGCTAAGATTTCAAAAATCCTCTTCTGCTTCACGTTCTAGCAAAAGTTCCTGGTCCGGAGGAGAGTTAAAGGCAATCAAGTCGGCAGGTAGGGGTAGGGTTTGAGCGATCGCTCTACCACCCAGAAGTCCCACTCCGAACAGCAGCAGGGCCGGTAGCTTTCTCCATCGTGATGTCATGGGCGCAGTTCTCATCGATGTGTCTTAGGGGCAGTATGAATTGCCTTCCCATCATAGTAATGCGCTTTTCATACCGATCTGGTTTTACAAGCCCGTGAAAAAACTGAGCAGCACCCAGCCTAACTTTTGGCAGTCACAACCGCGCTTTTGCCGTAGAAGTGGGACAGCAAGACCGCTTGAATGCCAACATCTTGAGAAACAGGAATATAGCCCCACCTCAAGACCGTGAAAGTTTCTAGTATCCATATTGCTCATTAGATTCCAACACTTTAAACTGATGCAGTTCCATGGGTCTAACGACGAAATCAATAAATTATCATTTCTACCCACTTACTTACACTTATGATTTCAAAAAACAATCTTCCTGCTGGCCCACAATCTCCTCGCTGGCTGCAAAAAATCCAGTACACACGGAATTCAATTGCCTACATGGAGGCTGCACAGCGATATGGAGAAATTTTTAATGCTCCTGTCATTGGCAATCACCCGGTTGTGTTGTTTGTCAGCAATCCCCAAGCAATCCAGCGCATCTTCTCGAACGACACAAAGCAATTTATTGCTCCGCCTAATCAACTGCTACAACCATTGACTGGGGATTACTCCATTTTTGCCATGGAGGGTTCTCGCCATCGTCAGGAACGTCGATTGTTAATGCCTCCATTTCATGGTGAGCGGATGCAAACTTATGGAGAATTAATTTGTGAATTGGTTGACCAAGCAGTGGCTTCGCTGGAAATTGGTACTCAGTTTTCTGCTCGTCAGTTAGCGCAAGAAATCTCCTTAGCCGTGATTCTTAAGGTCGTTTTCGGAATTGATCAAGAGGAACGCTTCCATCATCTCAAGTCACTCATTGTTCAATTCACCGATTCACTACAATCTCCTTTTATTGGTGGTTTGCTTTTCTTTCCGTCTTTACAAAAGGATTGGGGGACGCGAAGCCCTTGGGGATATGTGCGGCATCTGCAACGGCAGATGAGGGAACTGATCTATGCTGAAATTTCCAATCGTCGTAGTCAGCAGCATGTGGGTTCAGACATTCTGAGTTTGCTGATGCTAGCCCAGGATGAAACGGGCCAACCCCTGAATGATGCCCAATTGCATGATGAGCTATTTACGCTTCTGTTAGCGGGTTATGAAACAACTGCAACGGCGATCGCCTGGGCACTGTATTGGATTCATCGCCATCCTGAAGTTGGCAAAGAGCTACTTGTAGAACTGAGTTACCTGGGAAAGGCTCCAGATCCAACTACCGTTGTACAATTGCCCTATCTCACTGCCGTCTGTAACGAGTCTCTACGCCTTTTCCCTGTTGCAACACTCACCTTGCCCAGAGAGGTCAAAGAGCCTGTAGAACTGATGGGTTATCAATTAGAACCTGGAATGAGACTGTATGGTTGCATTTATCTGACTCATCAGCGCCCAGATCTCTATCCGAATCCTAAATTGTTTAAGCCAGAGCGCTTTTTAGAACGGCAATTCTCTCCTTACGAATTCCTTCCATTTGGTGGTGGTACGCGCCGTTGTATTGGGGAAGCATTAGCTCAATTTGAGATGAAATTAGTGATTGCAACCCTGCTTTCTCACTGTCGATTAGAACTGGCAGATTCATCTCCTGAATACCCTCAGCGGCGAGGGGTGACCTTTGCTCCGGCTAGGGGGGTACAGATGGTTCTGACTACGAGGCTGGGAGGCGTGACGTGAGTCAATATTCAGGCTTGACTAAACTAATCAAAAAGCATCAGAGGATCTGCTTGGTGGACGAGAACCTGATGCATTGACAGACCACTAGATCCAAGCAGTGGTGGCCGCTGTCATCCAAGAAAAAACAGGGGGCAAATTGCCACCCTGCTTATGATTTCACACTTTAGAAAAGGCTATTACTACAGCCTCAGTCAGCTGAATTAGCTGTTGGCCTCAATGGCAGGTTCGCTCTCTGAGGTCACAGGTGTATTGCTCAGACTGACTTTAATAACCTGATTTCGGACTTCAGGGGTCTTCGGCAGTGTCAGATGCAAAATGCCATCTTTATATTCGGCTTGTATCTGGTCATTTTGTACCGCAGCAGGGAGGCGAAGGACGCGATGGAACTTGCCGTAGCGGAACTCAGAACGAAGTATATTGTTGTCCTTCTGCTTGGACTGCTGGTGACGCTCACCGGAGATGGCGATCGCTTCTCGGCTTACCTGAATATCAATGTCCTTGGCTTCAAGGCCAGGAATTTGAGCACGGAGCGTAAAGGCATCACCCGTATCCTGTAACTCAATGGCCGGTGTCCAGACACTCGATTGAGTGTTGGTCGTGGTCAGTTCATCAAAGAGATGATCAAACTGACGACGCATGGCTTCAATTTCGTAGAGGGGATGCCGGTAACGGGTCAGCATAGAAGGGGTTGGGTAACGATTTAGGTGTTGAATCATCATGTCCCTATGGTGCCGCAACGTCTGTATAGCAGGGGGGAGGTAAACTCGACAGTTTAAGGTGAAATTCCCGCAACTTACAGCGTTTTTCAATCACTTAAAATCCGGTTGTTTTTATGAGAGCCGCGCTTAGCGCGGCTTTCATAAAAACAACCGGGGCTGTAGCGTTGAGGCAGGTAATCCAGAAGCCTTTGAGACCTCAGTGATATTCATTATTTTTTTGTGCAACTACTGCTTGACTTCAAGTCAACTTGAAGTTGTATCTTATCTTCAAACACAACTGAGTACAAGACCCACGTTATTAAGTTCGTCGCATGTGATTGATATCTTGAGCAGCAAAGGAGCTGATATGGAAGCAAGTTTCTGGCATCAAAAATGGGAAAAGGGTGATATCGGTTTTCACCAAAGTGAGGCAAATGCATTACTAATAAAACATTTTGAAGGATTAAATCTGGCCAAGGGTAGCCGTATATTTCTGCCTTTGTGTGGCAAGACACGCGATTTTGCATGGTTGCTGGCTGGTGGTTATCGCGTTGTCGGTGCAGAATTGAGCGAACTCGCAATCAACGATTTGTTTAATGACCTTGGAATCGAGCCAGAAATTTCCAGAGTTGAAAAATTAACCCGCTACTGCGCAAAGGATATCGACATATTGGTCGGTGATATTTTTGATGTATCTGTTGAAGTTCTTGGACTTGTTGACGCGATATATGACCGAGCAGCGTTGGTTGCAATGCCAGCAGACATGCGGAATCAATATACGTCACACCTGATAAAAATCACGAATGCGGCACCGCAGTTGCTGATCTGCTACGAATACGATGAACAACTAATGGATGGACCCCCGTTTTCAGTCAACGAAGCAGAAGTAAAACGCCATTATGCGGCCGCTTATCGATTGAATCGTGTTGAACATAAGGATGGTGGCCGTAGATTAAAGGGAAAAGTTGCGTCAATTGAGACGGTTTGGTTGCTCCAAAAACCTTAAAGGGCTAGGTTTATATCATCCACTACGGCGGCGCGGACACTACCGCCGCAGCCGCACGAACTGATACGCCTCAAGCCGCCATCCTACAGAATTAGGGCATATCATCATTGGTCCGCAGGGTGCCGTTGAGCTTGCCTGTTAGCTTACTTAATGGTTTGTAGGAATGCATACAGCTAATCTGTAGTTATCGCAAGGTTAGCCTGAGTAGAAGCTTTTTGAGAGGGAGAGATGTTATTAGAGTTAGCGATTGGAGATGCATACGGTGCTGGATTTGAATATGCTTCAAAGCAGGTTCTGGAACGAAATAATTTATCTGGTTATTTCCAGCATCCCCGCTATCGTACCCGCCCGGGTCAATATACGGATGATACGCAAATGAGTTTAGCGATCGCAGAAGCAATTGTGGCAGACGATCCTTGGACACCTCTAAACCTTGCTCGTCGTTTTGTTGACGTCTTCCATCGTGATCCTCGTGAAGGTTATGCTTCACGCTTTTACGCATTTCTACAGCAGACTCAAACTGGAGAGCAGTTCCTTGCTCACATTCAACCTGTAAGTGATAGAAGTGGGGCTGCGATGAGGGCAAGTCCAATTGGTATTTTCACAACGCTGGAAGAGGTATTAAAGCGAGCATCGATTCAAGCGCAGCTGACACATAATACCGCTGCTGGAATTAGTGCCGCTCAGGCCTCAGCCTTGATGACGCATTATTTTCTCTACAACCTGGGTGCTAAGTCAGCACTCGGTGAGTTTCTTGATCGCCATGTTCCTGGGTATCAGTGGAGTGAGCCGTGGCAGGGCGAAGTAGGAGCCAAAGGATGGATGAGCGTTAGAGCAGCAGTGACAGCAGTGCTTCCTCACACAAGCCTCTGTGCCATTTTGCAAGATTGCATCAGCTTTGGAGGTGATGTTGACACGGTGGCAACGATCGCATTAGCGGCTGCCAGTTGCAGCCAAGAGGTAACTCAAGATTTACCGCAGCATTTGGTGGATGGCTTGGAGAACGAAGCATACGGGCGGGATTATCTGCGTCAACTTGATACTAAATTACTAGAGAAAGTCCAGCGGTAATTGTTGTATTTGTGTGAGTGGAGGACTTAGTAAGCTGGGGCGATCGCTAATGAACTGATCGTAAAATTGATATTTAAGCTGATATGCATTCCCTTCTACATTGATGCAGTGAAGTAGAGCATCTTCAGAAAAGCAAGCTCTAGATAGAAACTACCTGTGGCAGTACTATTGCAAACTACTAAAAGCCTATTGCAGAAATGTTGCCATTTGTAATCTAATCGTTATAATGGCCTGCAAACTCAAAGAAATTGTTGGGGATCCCTTATGAACAAAGGTGAACTGGTCGATCAGATAGCTGAGAAGGCAAACGTTACCAAGAAGGTGGCAGATGGCATATTATCGGCCGCGATCGAAACCATTATGGAATCTGTTTCTCAAGGGGACAAGGTAACGTTAGTTGGATTTGGGACATTTGAACCTCGGGATCGTCAGGCTCGTGAGGGGCGAAACCCCAAAACTGGGGAAACCATGACTATTCCTGCGACAAAAGTTCCTGCATTTTCTGCAGGGAAAATGTTTAAGGAGAAAGTAGCTCCTCAATAATTCTATTGAGAAGTCGCGATACAAGATTTGATTGACCAGGAAATGGGCATTGGCCCATTTCCTGGTTTTGCTTGATGCTTACGCTTACAAAATGCTTTGAAGTGTTACTTAGGGAAAACTCCTTTCACAAAATCTTGTTTCTGCTTACAGGTATCTCACATTTACGGCTTCCCAGTTGGCTTTTGGTTCATTGGTGATGTGAAAAAGCACCTCGACCTGTCGCCCTTCTGCATTCAGACCAACAACCCATAGCCCTCGGCTCGTTTGTTCCTGAGCAAAAATGCCTTTCAGATCTGAGAACTTCACATCGCTACTCCCTACTGAGAACCTGAACTTTTGACAGCAGCGGTTTCAAGGCGTTCGTACTGCTCACGATGGCGATCGCTCAAGCGAATATATTCCAGGTCCGTCTTAGCCAATTGCCACTTCTCATAAAAAATTCTGGCGGATTCAGCTTTAATCGGATCTTCTTCTCGGGGCAGAACTGTTTTCGACCCTGCTACATATTTGCGTCCTGACTTGTGATTGGCATAACGACGCGATCGCGTATAACCCATCTGTAGAAACTTTCGCGCCATGTCCATTCCAACGAAATCGCCTTGGGTCTTGTACTGGAGAAACAGGTTGTAAATTCTATCAGAGGATTGACGGGCAATTTCTGGGGTTTTGAACTTCCAGTAGGGCAAAATTTCGCTTTTGTAGGGTTCAACTAGCAAAACACCCTGTTCGCCCTTCCCGATGCGGTACAGTTCTGGATGCTGCCGAAAGTCGATTAGCTTGAAATCGAGTGAATAATCAAATTCCTTCATCTACAAAAGCTTAGCTAAATTCAGGATTGCCACGATTGACCCAGCTTCTTTATCTTGCCTCAATCTATTACTGATAAAATCGCTCTTCTGACATACTGCACTTCCAACATTCTGTATATGTATTTGGGTAAGGATAGTGCCAAAATGCCCAACACCTGTTGGACATTTTTGAGGGGAATATTGAGTAAGCTTCTGCAAACGCTCGCATATTCAGGAGATTAGAGCATGAAAAAACGCTCATATCGAGAACTCCTTTTTGAAGCAGCTTGCTAACCTCTCAATGACTTTTGCTCCCCAGCCTTGCTCCTGTTGTCGCTGAAGAATCTCCCTGCCAAGATGCCAGTACAACAAACTCAAAACTCAGGAGATTTCCAGCAATAAAATTACCTCTGTGATGTGGATGCTTTGCCCGCTTTGCGGGCAAAGCATCCACATCACAGGTAAATTCTTACGCAGAAATCTCCTCAGTTCTCGATTAACTGAAAGAGCGACTTAGAGTTGAGCCTGTTGAATTCGTTCTTTTAAAGACTGGAAAAAGCTTTCATACTTGCCCTAAGATAGCTTACTGCCCATGATCCTTTCAATAAACACCCACCCAAATAGAGCCCTCAATAAGGGCCTGTGCTTACACAGCTCCGATCATCCTTTCAATTTCTTGGAGCTTATTTTTCAGAGCTTGCCTCAATTCCTCTAATTGGTCTTGCTCAATTTCCTGTAGCTCAATAGATTGAATGGTTTTGATTGCCTTCTCAGCTACTTTAGGTTGTTTGACCTTAGAGTTAGTTGTTTGATACTGCTTTAAAGTGTCTTTTACTAAAGCTTTAGTCTGGCTTAGCGGCAGCTTTTCTTGAACAACTTTTTCTGATACTTCCAATCGAATTGAGCGAGCTTTTGACTCACTCACCTCTAATAGCTCCGCTGTCAGCTTGTTCAACTCTCGGGCTTTACTACTTTCGAGTCCTTCCGATTTGATAACCTGCTTCAAATCTTCTGGTAGATCTAGTAAAGGAAAGATGTTGTTACTAATGGATACTGGATGGAGTTGCAGCCCCAGAAGGACAGCAAAAATATCTCGTTCTTCTACCTGCTTAAATCCAACTGATTCAAGCCATAGTTCCTGCTCTTCATGGTTTGCAATTCTAATTTCCGATAGCTTTGATAACTGTCCACCTCGTTCAAGCCTGCGAATAACAGACTTAAGGGTTTTAGGAATTGTTTTTTCCTGATCCTCAAAGTAAGGATAGCGGTGAGTAATGAGCCGGACCAGAGCCGCCGCCAAATCTAGATCATGTAATTTTTGAGAGTGAATACTGGTAACCAATTGTCCCTCAAAAATATCTCCTTCATCTACTGCTTCTTCTAGCAAAAAGACGGCCTTAAGAGTTTTCCAACCCAACAGGCTAGCAGCTCGCCACCGCAGCTCCCCCTCAAATAAAACGTATCGTCCGTTGGCTTGAGGAACAACAATGATTGGAGTTTTCTGGCCATGCCGGGTCAAACTCTCTGCTCTTTCTTGAATCAGTATTTTCGGAAAAGTTGCTCTGGGTTGGTTGGGATCAGGCTCAATCAGACTAAGGCTAATTTCATGGGTTCCGCCTGTAGCTGCAAGCTGGCTTGTTAATTCTTCTATTTGTTGTTCTAGAGCAACTTTTTCCTGTGAGCTTAATGTACCTGACCGGAGTTGAGTGAGCTCGGCCTCAAGCTCTTCAACTCGATTCTTTAACTGGTGAACTTGATGAGATTGCCCCGCCTCACCAAATAACTGCTTCATACCGACTGGTTTGGGTGCTGCCATCTTCTATTCCTCCGTCATCAACTTCACTAAATCATTCACAATCGGGTTGAAATCTTTCACCGCATTACTACCCGGGCGGTATAGATGAAGTGGCAAACCAACTCCACAGGCTTTGATGTAGTAATTTGACTCCCTGATATAGGGGAAACAGCGAATTCCCATTTGTTCAATTAAAGCTGGCAATGTTTCGCTAGTGTCAATGTCTTTTCTGGGTTTTCCCTTTTTGTCTAGCCCTAAAATATCTCGATGGGTTCCAACTTCGTAGAGATCAACTCGCGTTGGAACAAATCCCATAATTTGAGGTTCGGGCTTTAATCGCAAATCATTAATTTTGCTGTAGTACCACTCCAAAAAACCTGCAAAGCTTCCAGTATCTTTGTACTCTGGCTTGATGGGTACAAGAACATGGGTACTGGCTGCTAAAGCTAATAAGCCCATCGGTTCTAAAGATGCAGGAGTATCAAAAATGACCAGGTCGGAATTAATGGGATAGTCATCCAATCTGTCTTTGAGGCTATAGTGGCGGCGATCGTAGAGATAGACCTCTCGAATACTTTCTTCTAGTGCTTTTCCTCCCTGAATTGCCGTTACCGTAGAAACGTGGTTAGTCCATAGGGGAGTGAGCGGATAGTTACCATCGAAGCTTTTTTTAAGCACTGCTGCAACAGATTCTTCATATGAAGCAGAATCAAGCCGTGCAAATATACGTAGTGAGGCGTTTTGATCTAATTCGATCAAGGTTACTTTATAGCCTTTTAGCCCTACTGCGTAGGCTAGATGAACGGCCAATGTTGTTTTACCTGAACCTCCGGCATTACTCGCGATTGTCAACCGAACTTGTTTTTTTGCTGTCTTTTTTCTCATAGAACCTAAAAGGATTGCTGTAGCGAGTGAGCTAACATCCGCCAACATGAAACTGTGCCTGGCAGGCGAGACTAACGTTAGTCCACAAAATTTATTGAGTGCAATACTAAATCACAGGTAATTGCAAGAAAGCTATGTTTGCACTACCCAGGCACTTCAGAAGCTTAGAACTACAGTAAAAGGCATGGGAGCGTTACGTTAATGTGGACTAACGTTAATCCACAAATGAAATTATAGAGCTGCTAGGCGATCGCACTTACACAAAACCGATCAAGTTTTTTGATCTTATGTGGGTACTGCTTATAGTCACGTTACATAACACGATGTGAAACTAAGGTGGTTGCATGAAAATTTTGTTAGGTGCCACTAAGCAATACATACGTCCTGGCCCTGGTGGGATATTAATTTACGTTTTCAACCGGTGATGTATCATTGCCCTTTTCTGCTGTGTAAATGATTCACTGACTATTCATTACCAGAGGATGACCCTTACCCCCTAGGGAGTTTGCTCTAACTTCAGGTGATTGTGCAGCCATCGCCTACAAGCGTTTCAGAAGGTGATGAATAATCCAGGCTAGAAAACTTTGGATAACGTGGTGCTTCAAACCCACATAGATTGGAGATTTTCGTGAACAAGAATCGGGCTTGGCTGCATCATATCGAAACGCTACACACACTCAACCCAAACGTGCGGATGCTGGTAGTGTGTGCGCGAGTTGGGCCAGATTTATAGATCTATCGAAACTCAGCACCAAAAAACAATTCTGCTTGACTTTCCCGACCACCTGGCTAATCTCTCCCGTTACCATCGTGCAGATCATCTCTTTGAACTTAGGGGAGTATTGGCGCACCTCTACGCGCTATCGAAGCCTTGCAAGATATTGATACTCTGGTTGCAGTTATCCCCCCTCGAGTTCAATCCCCAAAACCTGGTAGTAATACCTCACGAAAGCGATAGCTACTACCGGTTTAAGTATCTCCATAAACGGCGATCGCAGATTCAGGTTCCTCTGCCCCACTCCATTTCACCCCGCATTCAAACCCAAATTCAACAACAATTTTCCTGGTTCTACAGCAATGTGCGGGTTGATTAAGTACGGTGGTGTGGGGCACGAAGTGCCCCACACCACCGTTGCTGTACTTAACGCACTCGCACGTTGCTATATCAAACCTTTTATCCTGGTTTCTGGCCAGTAAAATTCGGCAAACCTATCAATGAGTTATTGCTCTAGACGGATGAATGGGTTGTAGTGAAAGGGATACAAGGTACCCCTTTCACTACAACCCATTTATACAGTTGAAATATAAGCTTGCTAAAGCTACCAAGGACTACCAATCATCGTAAAGGATGCCCAGAAGTAAGGATGAGTGAGGTCAATAGAAGTATCAGCAATGTCAGAAGGAATGGAAACGACTGCGCCTCGTGTGGTGATCAGTTGGTTATCGGTTAATTGAATTTCGCCACGTAGCAGAGCCAGCTGCGTTTGTCGTAAGGCTTCGGAACGAGTTGGGGCTTCCTGGAGTTGTTGATAAAACTCGCTCATAAAAGCCAGCGTACCCGTGTCACTCACATACCAGAGGCTAGCCAGCACCGATCGCACCCCAGCCTGCACAGCCAGACCACCAAACCCAAGTTCAGCCTGTTCATCTCCTAGCGCCGTTTTGCAGGCACTCAGCACAAGCAGTTCCACGGCCGGACTGTTGAGGCGCAGATCCCGCAAGGCATCCATGGGTAAGCGGCGATCGCCAAATTGAATAAAAGAGTTTTCCAATTGCCCCGGCAGAAACTCGGCATGAGTGGCTAAGTGCACAATGCTGTAGGGCCGCTCGTATCGGCTCTTGAGCAAATTTACCTCAGTGAAGTCTTGATTGAGATAGGCCACGCTATTGGGTACGGCTGCTGTGACAGCCTCCAGTTCAATAGGAACAGCAGGTAAGGGCTGCAAGGTATCAAACTGGGATGCCCCCATAGCCAGAATAGGCACCTGGCGGAGGTCGTGGTACTGGGTGTCCGTAAGACTGACGCTAGGCATCAGACCGATACTGTAACGTTCAATCAAAAACTGCTCACCATCGTAGAGAACCGAGAGGGGGAGCGATCGCAATCCCGTATCCAAAATAAACGCAAGATTGCCAATGTTCTGAGTTTCTAAATTCGCTTCTAAAGGAGCAATAAGCCATTCATAAAGCTGCTGGGCAGGAACTCGATAACGGTTCGATTGCAAGCGGTTCGGTGCTGTAATTTCATTGATGAGCTGTTGTCGTTGCTGGAGCACCATGGCACGGGTGACGCCTTCTACACGATGCCGCACCACATCTCCGCTGGGCAGTACCAGAAGTAGTTCTAGCTCATCACTAGCTTGGGGTTGTGCTGTGAGTAGGGGAGATTCAGTGGAATTAGGCTGTCCCAGATAGTTGGTGATTTGCTGGGACGCGATCGCCTCACGTTGGGCGTAGCCATTGGGCAGGGAAATGCTCGTGGAAGCAAAGCTGATATAGATCAGGGCAGGGGGAATGCCTGTCTGATCTGCCAGGGCTAGCAATGTGTCTCTAGTTGCCGAGATCTGAGGATACTCCAGGGGTTCGTCCGTAATGACTCTGGGCTCATTGCCTCCTCCACCGCAATCTCCCGTGTCAGAACAATTAATACGGGGCAGGCGGGGCCGAGGGCCAGACGGAGGGCCAGACGGAGGGCTGGAATATTCCGTTAGGATTTGCACATTGCCACGGGTCTCACTACCAGGAATGGATTCGCCAACCGCAAAGGTATTTACTCCATCGGTAATCGCTCCTACACTCCCATTCTCCCCAAAGTTCTCGCCAATGACGAAGGGGGTATTACCGTTGCCGCCATGGAGAACGGTAATGGCACCACCACCCTGACCACCCGTGGAAGAAATGCTGCTGACGACCCCATCTCGATTTAGCGTCGAACCGGTTGCCCGGAAAAATCGACCCACTGTAATATCGACGGTGCCACCGATACCTCCAGCACTTCCATCAGCGTTGATGGAGTTAACTTCTATGTCGCCACCCTCTGCTGTAGAGGTTAAGGTAATGGCTCCTCCGTTTCCCGAATTCGCTGACGATGAGTTGGAAGCCGAATTCAAGAAACCTGTTGTACTGTCTCCGTCAGCGGTTAGGCTGATGGCTCCACCATCTCCTGCTGTGCCAGAGCGGGATTCTGACGAGGAGTTTAAGTTGTTGGTCGTAATGTTGCCTCCAGCATTGAGGATGATTGCCCCTCCATTGCTTGCTGTGCTGATGAAAAACGCACCAGAATCGGAAGAGAGTGAGGATGAATCTATACTTTCTGTTGTAATGTCGCTACCTGCTGTGAGGGTGATCGCGCCTCCGTTTCCTGCGCTATAGCGCGGACGGGAGTAAGTGTTCAAATTCCCCGTTGTGAGGGTGCCACCGGCAGAGAGGGTAATCGCGCCTCCATTCCCGGCGGCTGAACTGGTATCGAGAGTGGTGACGTTGATGTTAGCCCCTGAAATCGTGATATCCCTTCCAGCAGCAATAATTGAGCTACCTTCATTCATCACAAAGTCACCCACTCCAGAGTTGTCGGCATCGGCTCTGAAGGTAATGCTTCCAGTTGTTCCAATCCCAAAGCTAGCCTGAAAGGTTATTGCTCCATCATTCAGTGTATTGACGGTGATATCGTTACTCGCCTCCAGAAGAACATTGGTACTGCTTGCTAAGGCTTCTAGAGCGCCTTCTGAAAGGGTGAAGGATGCCTCAGGGGAATCTGTAAAGAGAACCTGTCCATCAAGGATTTCTGTATCATTATTGCTATTGCCCCCGGTACCGACGCCCCCCGTACCATCAACAATGGTGATATTGGTAGGGTCAAGCAACAGGGTACCGAGTTGACCGTTGACGGCTGTCAAATCCGCCTGACCATTAAACAGCAAATTTTGGGCACCCGATACCTCCACAAACCCGCCATCACCTGAGATAGCTCCACCTCGAGCGGAAACCGTTCCAAGGAATTGAGTTGTGTCATCTGCCCAAATGATTGCCCGTCCCCCATCCCCCTGACCGGAGGCATCTACGGCGATCGCCGAATCCTGACTGACGTAGGTACGCGAGGCATTGAAAACATTACCCTGGCCCTGGTAGTCACCGCCGATGCGGATAGTGCCGCCATTTGTGCCGGAGGCGTTGAGGTTAGCGTCGAGGAGTGCGACGCGATCGCCCAACACATTAATCTCCCCGCCCGTCCCCGCCGCATTCAACGCTCCCGCTACCAGCGTTGTTCCATCTTGCACAGGCACATTCGCGCCACCCAACCGAACCGTACCATCCGGGTTCACTGTAATTTGTGAGGCAGCGGCTACATTGCCACCTGTCAGTAGTTGGGGAAGCGATAGAGGTGTGAGATTTACAGGATTCAAAGCGGCATCCCAGGTACCATTGACCGCTTCTAATTCCAGACTGAGCAGGTTACCTGACTGGCTCAAGCGCACTCGGTTCTCACCGGGAACAGCTGCTAAGGTAATGGTGCCACTGGGTGCGGTGAGGGTGCCCGTATTAGCTACGGTTCCTCCCAGTAAGGTGATACTTTCACCGGAAGGCACCCTGAGGTCAGCGAAGTTAACAATACTTCCGCTATTAGCTAACGAAAATGCAAAGCTATCGGGATTACCCACCAAATCAGCATAGCTGTTGTCGCCAAAGGCATTGAACCAGTTGTTACCGAATCCCATCCCGTTGGCTGTGGTGGCCAGGAATGACCCGGATAAATCCAATCGAGCATTGGGACCGAAGACAATCCCAGCAGGGTTCATCAGATAAAGGTTTGCGCCATCCTGCACTTGAACTAGGCCATTCAGGATGGAAGCATTACCTCCAGTGACCCGTCCTAAAATATTCTCAATACCAGGTTGTGTGAGAAATGTAGCAATTTCATCGGTACTCAACCCTAACTGCTGAAAGCTGTGAAAAAGATTTTCCTGAGTGCGGGTGCCACCAGTAATGGTATAGCGATCGCCTTCCCGTATAATTTGCGTCCCAGTTCCGTCATTAGCAGGAGTGATGGATTGTGCGAGCAGTGGGACAGGAGTCAACAGTAGAACGAAGATCGAAATGGGAAGCGATCGTCTATACATTACAAAACCCATACTCTAGGTAGACGCGAAGATGGCTGAATTTATCACTGAAATGAGCAGTTCCCAACGAATGCTTCTAAATAATTTATGATTGCGAAAAAACTTATGATGAGTTCCATTTTCATCAAGTAGCTCTCTTCATTAGCAGAAGCAAGCCCTTACAGCCCTGGTCGATAGCCTTTAGTATTCGTGTGCTAGTGCCGTGCTTCTCTATACCAAGGCGTTAGCAGCCAGCTTGGTAGTGATAGTGATGCGATCGCTCTCGATTTGCTCATAAAGTGGATTTGTGTAAGCCCTATATCTCTAATGCTGAGAACTGTCTTCTTGGTCACCCTACGAAACACTTTCAATTTAGAGAGCGCTTCCTGCTGGCTATTCCTCTGGGATTTCGATATCTGCTACTGCTTGGCGATCGATTAAGGCTTGAAGCATTGAGAGCTGCTGTTCTAATTCTGTAAGTACTTCCCGTCGCTGGATTCTTGACCTCCAATCGCGATATTTTTCACTACCTGCTTTGCCCAAGTGCTGATTCTTATATTCAGGATTCTTGCTGCTGAGCTTGTAGTAGAGGTACTTCCCCTTAGGCACAGGACTAATCCAGACATTGATGGGAGCGATACTGCCAGACCTCCGGATGCCATGAATAAGTTGAAGAAGCCGTGCGCGTTCTGCTTCTAGATGAGGGCTACCCATTTCTGCCGATTTACAGTTAGACCGACAGAATTATAGAAATTTAATTGCTAGTGTGATCGCCAGAACGTTACAAGATGTTTTAAAGGTCGTTTTTCCGTGCGTGAAACGCGCGAAAAAATAACCTTTAAAGCAGCCCCTAGTACGCTGAGGCAGAAATCCATCACCTATGTTTTGTGTGGGGTGCTTCGCACCCCACACAAAACATAGGTTGCGAACTTAGGCCGCAGCCTACTAGTTTCATATGCAGCGCTTTTCAAGTGCTTAGAATTTAATTGTTTTTGTGAGAGCCGTGCCGCGCACGGCTCTCACAAAAACAGCCGTGGCTGATTCAAGCGCAAAGCGCTGTAAGACCTTTAATCCAACTGCTCCGTTGCCTTAAGAAAAGCTCGTTTGGCGGCCAATTTATTCTTGCGATTGGTGTAGCGTTTGAAACTGCGAATGTCTCGGTGCCGCGATAGTTCCATCGCTAAAGCTGTGTCCATTTCCAATTTGACAATTAAATTGGTGCAGAAGGTATGCCGCCCACGGTGTGCATGCAAGTCAATCCCTGTGTACTCAGCCAGTTGTTTCATGACCTCCTGCACCCCCCAGTATGTTAACCGTTGCCCTTTGCTCCGATTGGAGTTGGAGATGAATAAGGGGCTCTGTGGTAGAACTTCCTGTCCTGTTGATCGTGCTTGAACTTGCCGTTGATGGATGTAAGCATCTAAATCAGTTCGTGCCTGCCGAGTGAGTGGCACTTCTCCCACACTATTGTGTTTTGCTTCTCGAACCACAACCTGCGACCCATCGTAATCCTCAAAGTTGAGGTTGATGGATTCCTCTGCCCGCAAACCATGTAGCAAAACCGAGAATAGTGCGCGATCGCGCACTGGGTCACGACTGATTTCTGAAATGGCTGTGTAAATCCGCTCAACTTCGTCATCTTCAAGCTCCTGGGATTGCGCCTCCGGAACCTTCTCCTGTTTCACGCCCGTTGTCGGGTCATGAGAGAGGTACTCTGACTCCAGCATCCACTTATAGAAGGTTTTCAGTGTGCGCAAAATCCGGTTGACCGAATTAGGAGCCAGTTGCCGCTCTTGCAAGAGATATTGCTTGAACTGTGCTACCTGTCTTCGGGTAACAGCGACCCAGGTCTGTCTTGTCCAGTCCATAAAATACTGCAAGTCTCGGCGGTAAGCTTTCTCACTCTTTGGCTTGAGCGATCGCGCTGCGATGAACTCATCCACCTTCACCTCTCTGAGATCCTTCGGAGACTCCAAATTAGTAGTCGGGGCTCTAGGAGTTTCTTTGCCACCGGTCAGCGACACAATTATGGGATCAGGAATAGTTGTGCGTTTCATGGCGATCGTTAGATAACAACAAGTGACTGCTAGATACTCCTCTCCTCTTGATTAAAGCGCGAGATGAGGAGAACGAGAATGAAGACGTGTAGACAGACCTAGCTAAGTAAAAATACTTATTCTTTGAGTCACTATTCTCGACATGGAATTATTATCCGGAATATGATACTCATCAGACAAGTTACAGCGCTTTGCGTTTGAATTAGCCACAGTTATTTTTGTGAGGGCTGCGCTCCGCGCGGCCCTCACAAAAATAACCAGATTTTAGGCGCTTGAAAAGCGCTGTAAGTTGCGAAATCAGGGGATGCGATACAGTCGAGGCAATATTTACGTTTGAGGTTGCTATGCTGTCGCCGTTTCCAGGTATGAATCCTTGCCTTGGAGGCTATCTCTGGGTAGATGTTCACAATGCCCTAGCGAGTAAAATTCGGCAGCAATGGGTATCCCATCTGTGACCCCGTTATACGGCATGATTAGAAATTTACATGGTAGAAGACATCGCTCCAGAAAGTGAAATTGGTATCCTCTATCCAAACGTGGAAGTTTTGCGTGTAATGTCTTCAGCAGGGGGACAGATTGCTGACATTGCTGATAAAACTGGAGGACCGGAGGGGCGATTGGTTTTCATCACAACGGTCCCTTTAACCCTGCCGATGCTTGCTCCCATTGATATTCGGATTCCAATCGTCGAAATTCATGATGCGGCCAATAGTATGCTAGTAGGCTGCGGCCTAAGTTCACAACCTATGTTTTTGTGTAGGGTGCGAAGCACCCTACACAAAAACATAGGTGATGGATTTCCGCCTCAGCGTACTAGTCTCTTGTATTAAAATTCTTTCACCCGTCAACAAACGAGAACTCGGATTGACACGAGGCGTTCACGGCTATTGATGAGGAAGCGGCTTATGATTTATCCATTAATGACCGTTAGACTCCGCCACCAACTTTCTCCGAATCGGAGGGCTAGTGGATGGATCGGCTTCTTACACCACTGCGCGACGTGAAATAACAAGGGTTAATCAATATGGCAGCATCTATCTCTGAAGCGATGATTCGGCATCATACAACGGCAAATTCCTGGAACCAGGGAGAAGATTACTACCAGGGGGGAGCCGTTACCGATATTGTGCAAAGAGGAAACACCATTTCTGCTGAGGTGGAAGGGAGTGATGTTCGACCCTATCGCATTGATATTCAGCTTGATGCAGGGGGTGTCAAATCTGCTCATTGTAGCTGTCCCTATGTTTACGAAGGCTGGTGTAAACATATCGTAGCGGCGGCTCTAACCTCGGTGCGCCAGCCCAAGCGCATTCAACAACGGCCTACATTATCACAGCTTCTGGATCGCCTGGATCATGTAAAAACTCAGCAGTTAGTACAAGCGTTAGTCGAGGAACAACCCACACTCATTGATGTCATCGATCGCCAGGTGACGCTGCTATCAGCATCGGCAGCACCGGCTCAGACAACGCCAGCGCGTCGGCGTGCATCGTTCGATACGACTCCTTTTCGGCGGCAGGTGAAGCAGATTTTGCGAGAAGGCGTGCGATGTTTGGAAGATGGCTATGACGATGATCCCTTTACCGATGCCTTGCTGAACGTTGTTGAGAAAACCTTGAACTTTGCCAGAAATGGTGATGGCTATCATGCGATCGCCATCTTGTCTGCCATCACAGAAACCTATGTTGGGGAATGGGACGAGCTTTGTGAGTATGGTGGGGATTCCTTTTCAATTACTGACCCTTTGGATGAGGCCTGGACAGAGGCGATCCTCAGTACGGATTTGAATGAGTCAGAAGCCGTGGATTTGGGCGTCATGCTGGATGAATGGCAGGATAGCCTGGATGCAGACTTCTCGATGAGCCTTGCAGCCTTGCAGCAGGGCTGGGACGACCCAGAACTTCAACGAGTACTGAACCAAGGCCGTGGGTATTCTGACCCAGCTCGACTGGAATCTTCTTTCGGGCAAAAACTGGCTCAGATTCGACTGCAAATTTTGGATCGTCAGGGACGACAACAGGAGTATTTGAACCTGGCGCGGGTTGAAGGATTAATCCTGCAATACCTGACGCGATTAGCGCAGACGGGCCAGATTGAAGCGGCTATGGAAGTGGCTCAGGAACGGATGACGACAGCGGAGGAAGCCTTTGCTCTGGCGCAGGTATTGCGGGAGGGTGAACATTTAACAGAGGCGTTGGCGATCGCCCAAGCCGGTCTTCCTCTGACAGGCAATTGTTGTTACACCCTGGCAGATTGGACGAGTAATTTGGCAGAAGGTATGGGAAATTTGTCTGTTGCTCTGGAAGCTAGTATTCGAGCGTTTCAGTTGCAGCCGAACTTCTCTGATTATCGACGGGCTGCCCATCTTGCAACGGATCAGTGGGAGTGTATTAAACCAGATTTGCTCAACATGCTACGGCAATCTTCCGACTGGCAGAACCGGGAAGCCAAGGTTGATATTTTTCTGTATGAGGGACTACTGGATGATGCGATTCGTGCAGTGGAAACGGATACCTACTACCGCTCTGAATTGCTATATCGGGTGATGCAAGCAACGACATCCACCCATTCGGATTGGGTCATTAAAACGGCACGTAAACAAGCAGAGCCGATTATGTCACAGGGAAAATCCGATCGCTACCAGGAGGCGGTGAAGTGGTTACAGCAAGCCAAAACTGCCTATGAGCAATCAGGGCAGAAATCGACTTGGACTGATTACTTCAATCGATTGCAAGTGGATTACGGCCGTAAGCGTAAGCTGATGGATTTATTCAACCAATTGCGGTAGCTCGACATGGCAAGAAGCTTACCGGATAAATGTTGAAAGTGTGCCATGCTATCAGCCGAGCAGTCTCAAGTGCTGCACGGAGCGGATGGTTATGGATGCTAGAATCCATCCGTTTGTATAGCCGCAGATCTTAGGTGCGGCATCGCGATCGTGTCGACCAAACGCGCAGTTGTAAGCGGAAGGAAAAAGAACCTGAGCTACGATTTAAGTACTCAGATCTGACAGTTTCTTCTAATTTTTATTAGACGAAAGGAGTAAGTTTTTATTTCTTAGGAACACATACAAATTATAGCGCTGTGCGGGTTGATTAAGTACGGTGGTGTGGGGCACTTAGTGCCCCACACCACCGTTGCTGTACTTAACGCACTTGCACATTGCTATAAAATAAAACCTGGATTATATAGAAAGCGCAGCTCTGCTGTATTTGCTACATATAATTCAAGGTGTTAATAAATTGGCTCTTCTAAGTGAACTGAATGAAATGAGGAATTAGAACGTGATGCAATTGCAAGAGGGGATTTTCTCAATCTCCACCGGAGATTTTCCACAGGTTGTTAAAGTATGGGAAGCCTCTGTTCGGGCAACCCATCATTTCCTTACTGAATCCCATATCCAATTTTTTAAACCTCTGATATTTGATGCACTCTCTCAGATAGTAGAGTTAGATGGTGTACGGAATCATCAAGGAGAAGTTGTTGGCTTCATTGGTGTAGTCGGAAACAAAATCGAAATGCTGTTCATTGATCCGGCATGGCACGGGCAGGGGATTGGACGGCAGCTCATTCAGCATGCCATTGGGACGTTGGGCGTGACAAAAGTGGATGTGAACGAACAGAATGAACAGGCAGTAGGGTTTTATTTACGAATGGGGTTTGAAATAGAAGGGCGATCGGAGGTGGATGGCATGGGTAAGCCATTTCCTCTATTACATCTGCGGTTAAGGAATGGATAGGTGAAATGTCTCGTGGTGTTGACAACATAAGGTAACGGCTTTGCTTACAGCATAACTGCTGTATCTTCTGCTCGACCTACGGTTGCCTTGTACAATTAGTTAATCGCTCTCCTGAATTACGGGAGGAGGAAAACGGCACACGAAATGCCTTGTTTCTAGAGTGTTTTGGGCGTATGAAGTATGCCTAAAACGTTCCTCTGTAATCTACTCAAATTGGGAGTTAAGGGGCGTTTGAATTTCCGGAATATTGGCAGCACTGACACCTTCTACGAGGGTGCGATTTAGCATAGGGTTATTGCGATGGGTAAAGCCAGTATCGCTATCAGGATGGAATACAACGAGGGCAAGACCACTATTTTTAGTGCGAAATTTGTGGGGACTATGGCAAGGAATTATAAAGAGCATGCCGGGTTGGAGTTGCACAATGCGATCGGGTGTTTCGGCTTCCCCAACTCCATTGAGGACGACACCAATGCGATCGCTGGGATGGGTATGCATCGTTTGATCACAACCTGATGGGAAATAGAGAGCATTAAGGCAGGGTTCACCGGAGCGCATCGGCGGAATTAATACACTGTTGGCTCCACCATCAATGTAAGCAAAACGTCCCCTGGATTCGACGGGTCCTCCCATGCTAAACATCCCTTCGGCATTCAAGCAGGTAATCACCATCCCACAGGAGTTTTCGCCGCCAATACTACCCTGACCGGGTAAGCAAAAGTACATGTCGGGGTACAGTGAGAAGGTTTGTCCTGCCCAATGACGCTGAAGTTGCGGATTGCCCTGATAAACAAAGCCCCAATGAGTTCCATCCCCAGGAAGTTCGACGACATTGTTCTGCCAGGTTGTCAGGGTTAGGATTGGACTGAGGTTCTGAACTAGGGTTTTCTGAATTGAATGGATATCCATAGGGCTAGTTTGGCATCAGTAAAGTCTCTTCAACATGCTGGCGCGTCTTGCGATCCATTCGGCAGCCCTCGCTCTTAAGACAGCGCAGGAGTAATTCATTAGCTTTGTAATATTGACGTAAAAGATTTTTCTCGTTATCAGTAAACTGACGATTGCTCAATTTCCATGCGTCATTTCCGATATGATTTAGATTGTCTTTTGCAACTTTTCTGGCATCATCCGCCATTTGCTCTAACGCCTTATCATCTTGTAGTATTAAATTTTCCCGTTGCGTAAATTCTTTTAATCGTCGATGTAAGTCTGGTTTAATTTTTTCTGACTGTAATGCTACCCGAACACCAATCCACATAGCTTCATCAGCGGAGTGAGTTGCCGTGATTTTTTGATCACTCGGTGCGCTTGCTTCGTAATCCTGGGCGATCGCAATGGCCTGTTCGAGACTAATATTGAGGATACGAGTAAAGAAACTGGCGCATACGAGAATTTTTGCGGTGGGATCTGCCAGGAGGGCGATCGCTCGTCGCTTGTCTATGTCGAAGTCGATATCAAAACAAAAGGCACGGGCAGCCAGTGGTTTACAAAAAGAGAATTCTGGCGAAGTGGCGCGATCGTGAACATAGTGCAAAAAACGCTGAAGCTTTGCTTCATGGGCTAAGAGGCCGTCAATGGCTTGCTTCATAGGCAGAATTAAGCGACTAGCATCGCGCAACATCTCTGTTGTTAGGAGAAATATTTCTTGCCAACGGCGATCATGAAGATGGTTTAGTAAGTTATGGATGGCCTCATCAAGATGAGCCGCGTTGAAAACGATTTCACGGGCTGCAAAGTATTCTTGAAAGGTGAGGTGGGAGAAGGAATAAATGCCTTTTGCCCGTTCTACCAATAACCCATGCTGTGCTTCGATGGAGCGCAGAACAGCCTCGCTATCAAGTTTTAGGGCTTCAGGGTCAGACTGAGCATCGGGTAAATCAGCAATATAGTCAGCAATGTACTCCTCCAGTACCGATTGTTTGAAGAAATAGGATTGCTGTTTGAACGTGACCAACGCAATATAACTGAGTAGATCTTGCTTGTGCTGGAGTGATAGCTTCTTGTAAACTTGGTCTCGTTGAATTCCCCGTTTGGCATCCCATTTCTTGAGAAGTGCATCAATACCTTCCTTATATAGCTCGGAGCGGCTTGCTGGAAACTCACCTGATTCCTCAAAGGCAAGGCAGAGCAATGTCAGCAATAAGGGACTGACAGCCAATTGATATATTTTAGGGTTTTGATTCAATGCCCGAAGAAAACTTTCAGGTTTGATGGGTTTTTGGCTAAACCATTTAGCTACAAATGCCGCAATTTGTACCTCATCAAAATCAGCAATTTCGACCTCAGTGAATTTTTCAAAGGTATATTCCCATGCGGCGATACGACAGGTAATAACAAAGTGGTTGTCGTAATATTGTTCCGAAAAAGTGCGAATGTCTCGCACAATGCGATCGTGATCCTCACCGCGAACTTCATCTAATCCATCTAGCAGAACCAACGCTCGACCCTGCTGAAAAATGGCGGCGATCGCCTGCGAAGCCTCTGGATCATCATGAAAATCCCGATGACAAATGTATTGTAATAACTCAGGTTGGTCGGGAGTTTCTGCAAAATCCTTTAGAGTAACAAAGATAGGCAACCGTTCCGATTCAAATTTTCCCTCATTGCACTGGATGGCTAAATGCTTCAGGAACGTTGTTTTTCCTGCTCCAGGCTTACCTAAAATAATCAGCCTGCGATATTTCTGAACTGCTTCTATACCAGAAATTCGTTCTTCAGTGGCCTGCCCAAAACCCAGGCGATCGAACGTCTCAACATCGCAACTTTCCAGCAGGTCATCTAGCTTTTTGCGCCTGCGCCCACTGAGTTGCTCCAGAATATTGACATCCGTATAGATGTCCTCAATGCCAATGGGGTAGGACATATCCAGAATTCGCATCGTGCCGCACCGCTCCTCAAGGGCAGCGTAGGTTTGCCGTCGCAGGTTCTGCACTAACGCGATTGGATCATGATCAAAGGATTCTAATGAGACATTCGTTATCGTTGAAACTGTCGGTGTAAGGGCAGAGAAGTCAGCGATTTCTTGCCAGTTGAGATTGAGGCGATCGCAAATTTTGACAAAAATGGGTTGGGCGACTGGTTCTCCCTTGAAGAAGTTGGTAATGGGCTGCCGACTGCAATCAACGAGCGTACTCAGTCTTTTCTGAGTCCATCCTGCTTTTGTCATGGATTGCTTCGCAAGTTGAATGCCGATCTGAGAGGCAGCTAGGGAGGGTTTAGCCATAGAACCGCTGTTTTGGTAGGGCAATAACATTCGCAGACAAATAGCCCTTAAATAGACTATACACTAGCTTTACTTGCTACTTCTCTTAAAACTCACACCCAAGAAAGAGTTTTTCAAGGTGAAACCTACCCATTACTGGTATTTCCCAGTCATCCTTCACGCTTCGTCGGTATAGGCGAAGGGTCGGGGAGCCTCAAGACAGCACTTAGTCATTTTATAAATAGGATTTAGTCATTACTTACTTGACATCTTTGATGATGTTACCTAGGATGCTTCTAGGCTCAAAAGAATAGCGCTACTCAAAATGACTTGCCTTTAGTGTTTGCCCCTTTGTGAGGTGATGCGTGAAGTATTCCCGACCTGGAACGATCGATGACCTATTTCAGACCTTGCAAACTACTTTGAGGGAAACCTTGCAGCACAGTGGGTTTGGCTTCTTCTCCATCACAAGCCAGCGTGGTATTTCCTACACACGCCAGCTAGTCTTCCTGTGCGACTCAACACAATACTCTTTCGCTTTTACAAGCGAGGATATTGAAACATGGAAAACACGCATGACTAGGCGTCCTTTCAAACCCCAACCTGAGATGAAAGACCAGCCTGAACAAGTTCTACAATGTCTCGAACAACGTCTGCTAAGAACTTGGACAGAGACAGGATGTGGCTGTCTGGAAGTTACCTGTGAGCGTAGTGGTCGCAATACAACGCGAATCATTATTGGTGGTGCGCCTTCTTACTGTTTCCATCTTAATGAGCAGGAGATTCAGCGTTGGATACAGCAGGAACAGGCGATCGCCCAACCTGCCTGAGTAGGCTCTCAAATCCAAACATCAACTTTAACTATTCGGTTCTGATCAAGTGCAATTCTGACATGACCGACCTGTAGACAATTGTGTCTATAAGTCGGTCTTTTTGCGTATTTAGTGTTGCAAACACCAAATTTTGCAACTTGGGGTTTGGGGGCTTCGCCCCCAAGAAGGGGTGGGACCCCTTCACCCCTTTCAAAACTTTCGTTTTGCTGTACTAGCACGTGTTAAAAGGCCTGTCAAAACGACAGACCAGTCATGACAAAAGGATCTAATTGACGATATGAAGCAATTATTTTACTGGCTTCTGGGTGACAAGACAGGACGAGGTGTTGTTTATTGGTTGCTGGGCGATCGCGCTGCCCAAACGCTGATTGCTTTGTGGAATTGGTTGTGGGGAATTCCGATCGAGTCCGGCGGCAAAATTGCCGTAGAAGCAGCCCAGGAATCTCTCTATTCCATGCAGGAGGCTGTGCAGCAACTCACCGAATCGGTGGCAAAGATGACTGCCAGTTATCAACGGGCACAGCAGAAATATAACGCCAAACAGAAGGAATTGGAGGGTATCCAACAACAGGCGCTCCTGGCACAGCGCCAAAACAACGTCGAAGCGGCTCGTCTAGCAATGGGAAAGGCTATTTTAATTGAACGGCTCTTACCCATCCTGGGGGAACAGGTTTCGCAAGCAGAGCAAATCCTGACAACTCATCGTGAACGCTTGCAACGAGAACAGCAACGCCTGGAAACTTACAAACTTGAGATGCAAAATCTCAAGGATTTGTCAGAGGTAAACGAAGCGCTGAAAACCATTACACAGATTAACAACAGCCTTGAAGTGACATCAGCTCGATCGCAATTTGAAGCCGCTCAATCCTCTATTCAACGGCGTTATTTGAGAACCAATGCTTTAGCTGAACTTTCGGAAAGCCCAACGGAAAAACTTAACTCCGACCTGGAAAAACTCACCCTGGACGACGAGATTAACCAGCGGTTGCAACAAATCGACTCAACATCTGAATGATAGGAGCAATGGAATGGCAACTCATTCTAAGCGGCGGACTCCTCCGCCCATCGTTTTCATCGTGCTCGGTTTCATACTCTTTATTGCTGTGCCTCGATTGGTGCCGTGGTTGCAGTCGTGGGAAGGAACATTCCCCAGGTCCTTCCTTGAAGCGATCGCCTCTAGACCCTCTCGGGTCATGAGCCGCATGAGCTTTGGTGAACGTTTGCTCCTGACATCTGGAAATACATCTGATCAACAGAAGGGGGTTGAAGCCTTTGCTAGAAAAGACTATGCCACTGCTGCTAAGCACTTTCAAATCGCTCTAGAGCAGCGCCCTAATGACCCGGAAACGCTAATCTATTTGAATAACGCCAAAGTGGGCGATCGCCCTACCCTTCAGATCGCGGTAAGCGTACCCATCGGCAGCAACCCTAATGTGGCTCAGGAAATACTGCGGGGAGTTGCCCAAGCTCAGGATGAAATTAACAGCCAGGGTGGTATCAAGGGAGTAGGGCTGCAAGTCCAAATTGCAAATGATGATAACGACGCGCAAATTGCCGAACAAATTGCCGAAGCGTTCACAAACAATCGGAGAATTTTAGCGGTGATTGGGCATAATGCAACCGATGCTTCTCTAGCGGCTGCCCCGATTTATGAAAAAGAAGGATTGGTGATGGTTTCTCCGACTAGTTTTGCCAACTCGTTATCGGGTTTTGGTGATTATATCTTCCGGACCGTTCCTAATATTGGGGCGATCGCAACTCCTCTAGCAGAACACATGGTTAAACAAAAGGGGTTGCAAACTATAGCGATTTGCTACGATTCTCAAGCTCCAGATAATGTATCGTTCTATGAGGAGTTTGTGCCAGCGCTTTCCGGTTTAGGAGGAAAGATTGTCTCTGTCGCTTGCGATTTTGCAAGTCCTACGTTTAATCCTCAAATGGTTATGCGTGACATTATTCGTAGTCGAGCCCAAGGTATTGTCTTTGCCCCCCATATTGATCGGATTAATCGTGCGATCGCCCTCATGCAAAACAATTCAACCCGATTACCGCTGTTTGGAAGCCCCACTCTCTACACCATGCAAACCTTACAAGAGGGCGGTTCCCATGTTTCAGGGCTCATCCTATCCGTTCCCTGGTTTCCTTCAGAACCTTTCGCCACTAAGGCTCAACAGCGCTGGGCAGGTAGAGTCAACTGGCGCACGGCTATGAGTTATGATGCAGCCCAGGCTGTCATTGCTGGTTTGCAAGAAAATACAACTCGCGATGGGTTACAGAAGGTGTTGCAAAAGGCTGGTTTTACCGCTACGGGAGCGAATGGTCAGGTGCAATTTCTGCCAACAGGCGATCGCGTCGGCAATGGTATTCTTGTTCAGGTTGTATCTGACGGGCGAGGGGGCGATCGCTTCACTTTACTGAAGCGGCCGTAATGCCAATACAATTGCCAATTGCAATCATCAACCACCACGCGGTATTCTCAATTCCATAGCAATCAGAAGGGCGTTTTTGAGTACCCCAATCCTTTGCATTGTTTTCCATTTCATACCGAAGCATTGTTCCTGGCCCAACCAAATTGAACTGTGGTTTGGCATTTTGATGCAAAACCTCCTCAAACGGGGCAACATTTAACGATGGCTCAATTACAGCGTTTCCCGCTTGAGTAAACCACAGTCAATTTTGTGAGAGCTGCGCTGAGCGTGGCTCTCACAAAATTGACTAGATCTGAGTCACTTGAAAATTGCCGTAAAGGATTAACATGAGGCAGAACAAGATGCTGCACAACTCCCTACAATCTGCTCGTGCCTTGCTCTCTTCCTGTGACAGGTGAGCTTGGTTGTTAGCTGGTTGTACAGGAGGGATAACCTGCTACTCACGAGGAGGTCAGATGGAATTAACGAGCATAGTGGTCTATGTGGATGATGGCGCTGTGCCAGCCGCCCTTGAGTTTTACGAGCGTGCGCTTGGGCTGACGCGTCGCTTCTACGACCCTGACTATCAGTTTGGGGAGTTGACGGGGTGCGGAGCGAGCACGTTGGCAGTAGCGGCACACGTGACGGGCGAGCGCTTGATGCCAGTCGGGTATGAACGACCAAACTTGGGGACGCGCGTCTCAAACATTGAGGTGGCTTTCACGACAGATGATGTGCGCGGTGCGTTCACGCGCGCTGTTGCGGCAGGAGCGAAGGTGCTCGCTGAGCCTTACGTGCTGCCTTGGGGGCAGGAGGTTGCCTACGTCCGTGCCCCAGATGGCACACTCTTAGGATTGTGCGCACCGTTGCCTGCTCCTGAGAGTGGAAGTGGGGAGAGCACACCCGCCCCGCCGGTTTTCTAACGAATCGTTGCAACTGATGCAACAACCCAAGGCTCTTCCGTGTTCACGGCTTCACACAGGCTGCTGTACAGCTAGATTCAGGGGTTATGTGCTTTAGCGATTTCAAAACGATCTTGGGCTGCAACAAAGGAACTTGCGGCAAAGCTCCAGTGTGGGTCATGCTTGCAATTCGCCAACCAGCCAACTCGTACCAAAGGAGATTCTGATGCGCGTCTTGTTATCGACCATCGGAACGCGAGGCGATGTTCAACCACTGGTATCGCTCGCGCTGGCATTAAGAGCCCTCGACCAGGAGGTTCATCTGTGCGTGCCGCCCGACTCCTGCAACTGGATTGAGGGGCTAGGAATACCCGTCACGTCTATCGGGCCTCAACTGCGATCAACCGGGAAAGTCAACCCAACGGCAGTTCTACCCACTCCCGAACAGCGGCGTCAGATGATGGAAGGCACAGTTGCCACACAATTTGAAACGATTGCAGTGGTAGCCCAAGGCTGCGACCTCATTGTAGGAGCAACAGCCCTCCAGATCGCTGCTCCCTCGGTGGCCGAGAAGATGGGCATCCCGTATGTCTTTGCCGCCTACTGCCCGGCTGTTCTACCATCGCCATATCATGCGCCACCCGTACTGGGCATGTTAGGAGACACACTGACGCCTGCAGATGTCGATTACCACGAACGTTGGGTGCAGGATGCCCAGCGTTGGAATGACATGTGGGGTACCCTGCTCAACTCGCATCGGGCATCCCTCGGTCTCGTCCCGGTCAGTGACGTGCGCAGCCACATCTTGACCGATCGCCCCTGGTTGGCAGCCGACCCAACGTTGGCACCCTGGCCTAACTCTGCAGATCAGTCGGTGTTTCAGACGGGTGCTTGGATTCTGCCGGATGAGTGTCCTCTGTCCCCCGAACTGGAGGTGTTCCTCGACGCTGGCGAACCCCCTGTGTACTTCGGCTTTGGCAGCGTCCGTGCACCGGAAAACATCAGCCAGGTGATGGTCATGTCCGCTCGATCAGTTGGGTACCGTGCGATCATTTCTCGTGGGTGGGCTGACCTATGGCTGGTGGATGATGAACCCGATTGCTTGATCATCGATGAGGTCAATCAACAGGCCCTGTTCAAACGGGTTGCTGCCGTTGTCCATCATGGTGGCGCGGGAACTACAACTGCCGCTGCGCTTGCTGGCGTTCCCCAAGTCGTTATTCCGCAGATGTACGATCAGCACTACTGGGCCCAACGAATTCACCACCTCGGCATCGGAACCGCGCATGCGCCTGGCACACCAACTCTCGATTCATTAACGAGTGCCCTCAAACTAGCTCTTCAATCCGATGTGGCTGCTCGTGCCCAATCTATCGCTACCACCGTACGGAGGGATGGCGCGCAGATCGCAGCTCAGCAGACCCTCTATCGCTACGGATAAAACGAGAACCCTTAGAGTCGATACTGACTGATTTCAAAACCAGCAAATGGTACAAGAAGCCAGAATGCTTGCAATAGCAGAGGCTATAACTGGCCGCTTACCGCTCAGCAGTCGAGGCTCTGTTTGAGTTGAAACTTAATTAACCTCAGTTCAGGATAAGCTGAAGTGCTCATTTTGGCGTGCGCTTTGCGCACGCCAAAATGAGTGTTTTCGAGTGCCACGCAACGCGCGGCACTCGAAAACGCCCTTAACCCGAACTCAGGTTAACATAGCTGGAATCCGATCAACATTGCTCATTTATTTAGAGGAGTAGTCGCTTGGCAAATTGACAGCCTTTGAAGCGCGTCTGGGTGGCTGACAAAGTAACTCTGGAGCCAATCACATCCCTGTTTCATAAGAGGCTCCAAGTCATCAACATTCCACGTCTTGATTGTGCCATCCTGTCGGACGGCAGTTAACTGCTGACCCTCCCCACTAAACCAAAAGCCAGCTATGCCCTGCGGATTTTTGAACTCACCCAGAAGCTGGCCCTGAAGCGTCCACAATCGAAGGATCCCATCCACTGTTAGGGTTACAACGCGATCGCCTGCTGGACTTACCTTGAGTTGATAAATGGGTCCCTGATGCCCTCTCAACTCCGTGACGAGTTGCCCTTGAATAGACCAAATTTTAGCGGTTCCGTCTACGCCATCGGTGACTAGATACTGACCATTTGGGGTGAATTGAACCGATTGCGTCACTGAAGCATGCCCTTTGAATTCCTGAAGCAATTGTCCTTTGAGATTCCACAATCGAATGCTTCCATCTTCACCCGCTGTCGCAATGGATTGGCCGTCGGGGCTAAATTGCAAGACATGGGCACTTTGAGAGGAAACCTGCCAGCCGGTAATGCGGGTTCCTGTGGCTGTCCATAGACGTAATTCTCCGTTTGGTGAGAGAGTCGCAACAAATTCTCCACTGGGGCTAAACTGCGCTCGTGAAATTAAATTGTGATCGCGATCGCCCTTTAATTCTGCTAACTTTTGCCCTTGAAAATTCCAAATATAGGTAGGCCCATCGATGGTTGGCGTAACGAATTGCTGCCCATCAGGACTAAAATGCAGATCAATTACCTGACTCCACAGCCCTTGGATGTTTGTAATTAATTCACCCTCTCGATTCCAGATCTGAATGCTATTGTTAGTGCTAACTGTCACTAAAAAACGTCCATCACGGCTAAATCTTGCGATTGATTGTGAAACATAGGGTGTTTTTTGCAATGGGTTCAGCGGTCTTCTGAACTCTTTAATTAACCTTCCATCCACATTCCATAACCGAGCGATCGCATCATCATCGATCGTTGCAAAAAGTTCTCCCTCTGGGCTTAACTCTGCCTGGTTCGTTCTACCAGAAATTAGTTGGATTCGACGTTGTGGAGCCGTTTGTAAATTCCAGACTCTAACCGTTCCATCCACTCCAAGGGTTACCAGGCGATCGCCATTGGGGCTAAACCATTGGTCAAGAATGCTACCCTGATGACCTTTTAGCTCTGTGATTAAGGCTCCATCTAAGTTCCAAATGCGAATGCTGCCATTCATGTCCGCGGTCGCCACTTGACCATTGCCATCGAAGTGTACATCTATCATGTTGGATGAGGAGTTGAGTGTACGAATCATCTCACCTTGTACACTCCAGATATCGACAGTGCCATCATTGATCACCGTAGCGATGCGATTTCCATCTGGCGTAAATTGCGCTGTGATAAAGCTTTTAGCAGTTCGTAATTGCCTGAGTAATTGTCCACTGGATGCCCAGAGCTTGACCGAGTTAGAAAATCCACCAATCGACAGCAATTGCTCACCATCAGGGCTCCACTGCAATGTCGTTATGCTACCGTCATGCCCAGGCATGGATGCTAAACGCTGCCCCTCCAGCGTCCACAGATAAAGTTTGCCGCGTTCATCGGCTAAAACAAGGCGATCGCCCCTCGGGCTGAACAATACGCGATGTACTGAACCTTCATGCCCTTTTAGTTTTGCAATTTGCTTTCCTTCTGTTGTCCAAATGGTGGCCGTTTGGAAACCAGCCGTTACTAAATAGTTTCCATCCGGGCTGAACTGGACATCTGAAATGGGTTCGTTGGTTGTGGCTTGAAACGATCGAATCTGCTGACCCTGGCGGTTCCACAGAATAACGATGCCATCATAACCGCTAGTCGCCAGATAATTTCCATCCGGGCTAAACTGCAGCGCATACATAATCTCCCCATGATTGTTCAGTTGAGCAATCAGCTCTCCTCGCATATTCCATAACTTAGGAGAATTGCGATCGGCAGCTGTCACGAAAAGTTCTCCATCCGGGCTGAAACGTGCCACCCGGTAGCCTCCGGGCAGTCGTAGAACATTCTGCTCATGAATGGTGTCCAGGATTGTCTGGAGCGCCAAAACTGGGCTAGTTGCAGGATAATCAGTAACGGGTTGATCTGCTTTAACCAATGTCCTTAGTGTTTGCCCTGCTTCCATGGCAGCGACTAAAGAACCCACTTGATTGGTTTCAAATTGGCGTAAGATGCTGACTCCTTCTCGCTCCAGTTGCGTGCCGATCTGGGCGGCTCGTTGTTTTTGGAATGCAGTGTTGGTGAATGCCGCAGCGATCGCTGCCCCTATTAAAGAAGCGGTGAGCACGAGAGACCCAATTCGGATCCGTTTTTGAGCTTTTTGATGCGCCGATGCCAAAATTTCTCTCGCACGCGCAATGGCTTTTTTTTCTTGCTGTTCCGTTTCAAGCTGAATTTGGGTTTCTAACTTCTCAAGCTGAATCTTGCGGTTTTCTGCTTCCTGACTGGCCGCTAAAAATTGATAATCCTGATTTCCCAAGTGCTTACCGGCTGACCATGCCATTGCTTCTCGCAAGGTTTGTCCTCGCAGTAAATGCGATTCATCCCGACAGTGAGACGCAAACCAGGCTCGCAGCGAGTCGTAATAAATGCGGAGTTTCCCCAATTCTGTTTCAACCCAATGACTGTTAAAGGTGTTTCGGTAAATACGATTGGCGACACAAAGTAAACCTTTTTCTTTGATCACCAATCCCGATAACCGCAGTTCCACCTGTTCTGGTGAGTCATCGGATGGAATTTGAGATACCAGTGAAGGAAGGCTCTCATCCGTACTGGCTAGCACCTGTTGGTAAAGCCCAAGCAATCGCCCTGCTTGCGTTTCATCTCGCAAAAGGCGATCGCGAATGGTTCTCAGATGTTCTGGTTCATCCTGAGATTCCCAGTTGTGTACAACGTGTTCTTGAATCAGTTGTGTTGCTGAAAACTTGAAAGATCTTTGGTCTTGTTTTGTGACAATCAAACGACAAATCTTTTGCGTTAGAAAAGGTTGTCCTCCGG
Organism: Leptolyngbya sp. PL-A3; assembly: GCF_039962325.1. Lineage (NCBI taxonomy): Bacteria > Bacillati > Cyanobacteriota > Cyanophyceae > Leptolyngbyales > Leptolyngbyaceae > Leptolyngbya > Leptolyngbya sp. PL-A3. Next base: position 32,314 of record NZ_JAMPLB010000036.1, on the reverse strand, counting down.
TCCATCCTAGAATCTCTTTCAAGACGGACGATGGATCATTGACATGATTCATTAACCCGGGAACTAACGCTTGAGCTTCCTCAAACTGAAAGCCATGAAGAGCGATCGCTTCGCCAATGTTGAATGGCGTTCTCGTTTTGTCTTTTACCAAATCTGAAGGTGTTGTTACACCCAATAAGCAAAAGGTAAGGCGATCGTAGATAGGTTGGTCAGCTCTCTGGTTGTAATACGAGCGAATGAGTGCGAAGAAGTCGTTAATTGAAAACTCCAGGCTGAGAACCGTATCGATCTCATCAATGAAGATGACAATGGGTTGATCGACTAGCTGTACCAGTAAAACACGGTCAATAAAGCGATCGAGCAATTGTACAGGGCTAAGATTTTGATGCTCATCTAACCAGGCTTTGAGATTAACTTTGCCTAATAAATTAGCTCCCCGCCAGAGTTCTGAAATCACCCGTTCATACCACTGATGAGGCGTCAGGTGTTCGCTGCCAATGCGGGTCATGTCGATCGCAATACAGCAAAATCCCTGCGATCGCAAACGGTGCATGACCCGCACTCGCAGGCTCGATTTACCCATTTGCCGACAGTTAAACACATAGCAAAACTGTCCTGCTTTCAAAGCATCGTACAGCTCATGGTCAGCTTGCCGTTCAACATAGCTTGGTGCATCCACTCGCAGGCTTCCACCTACTTGATACTCGTAACTGACCATTGTGATCAAACCTGAATGAAGTATGCACTTTCACCTTAGAGACGCATTCAACCTTCTGCGTGGTTTGTGCAGGAACTTGAACAGGATTCAATAGGTTATAAGCGATCGCTAAAGTATTGTCGATAGAGTTCACAGCTGAGCCTGGCTTGATTTCCCTCCAGTTTGATCAAGCCCGAACTTTCAAGCTTATAGGCGAGAACGGGATCGAGAGAAATTCCCCGGGATTCCTCGACCATGGCGAGATCAAGGGCCGTTTGTAGCTCTGGGTGGTCTTGCAACATCTGCCAGTGGCGACGGAGATGGTCCCGATAAATCCCCGCTTGAGTTGGAGCCGTTTGCAGCAAGTGCTCCAACGGCATCCCCTGTTGTAAATGATAGAATGCCAACTGCAACAGGTAGGGATGACCACCAACCATTGAAACCAGCGATTGCACAGCTTGAGTTGAACTGTGCCAACCATACTGCTTTGCCAATCCCTGTACCTGTATCAACGAAAGTTCGGGTAGTCGAATGGGCAACCCCACATTGAAGGGAGACTGGTTGAGGTTGAGCGAGATATAAACTTCAGTTGAATGTGCAACAACGAGGCGCAGGCGTTGCCATATGTCTAAGTTATTGGCTTCCTCGTGCCAGCTTCGTAGCAGGGCAAAAAATCCTTGAGCAACGGGGGGAAATTCAAAGAGCCAATCGACCTCATCCAGTCCCAAAACTAAATTTTGATGCAATTGCTCTAATATGCAAGATTGGAAATAGGTCGTGCAACTGACCAGGCTGCCGAAGCGATCGCCATCCCAATACTCATCGAGTTGTCCGGGTAAATTTAGCTTGCGGCTGAGGTTCACACAAAACCAGCGCAAAAAGGTGTCTAAATCAGCCGCAACTGCCGCCTCTGCTTGCCGCAGGTTGAGTCGCACTGTCGCGTAATTCATCTCGCTAGCCCTCGCCAGAATTCGATGCAGTAGAGAGGTTTTACCCATGTACTGTGGAGCACGAATCCGAACTAAGCTGCCTGGTTTGCAAATTTCCTGAAGGCATTGTTCCTCAATGGGAGGGCGTTCCACATAAAACGGTGACTTCAAAGTGAGGGGACTACCGGGGAATTCTAAATTCGCCAACTTCCCCCGGTAAACTAATTCTGGATTCACGAGTTCGGGTCGATGGTGCGCGAACAACTCAATTAATTCATCTCGGTAGGAATAATGTTCTCCCTCCGCATTATTTAATCCAAAGGCTTTACAAATATTAGCGATATGACGACGAATGGTCGAGGGTTCTAAATACAGAGCAGAGGCAATTGCTTCGTCGGTCTCGGCTGCCAAGAACCGCTGTAAGACCTTACGTTGCTTTGGTGTCAGCTCTTCAAAAACAACCTTAAATTCGGCTTCTCTCATGCTTTCTAAACCGCCTCAAGCCCACACAATTCTTACTTCAAATGCCCCCTGAACTTTTCCCGATGTTTCCAAGGCTCCTATCAAATCTAAGCGTTGAAGGTGAGGAGTCCTGTGTAATTTCTTGCACAAAACCCAAAGTAGTAGGGCAGTTTGCTTATCTTGGTTGTAAGACAAAGGTTAGGAGAAGACTAATCTACAGCCCAGATTGAGGCACTCGAAAGGGCAATTGTTATTAAATCGGAAACCTCAGTTTCAAATTTGAAATCATATATGCTGAGGCTTCCCAACTGATCTTCTGAGTAAATTTGAGTAACATGGATTGAAATCATGCAGCAAACATTCAGCTCCTTGCTTAAAACATTTCTCTGGAGCAGCGCGGCTTTAGGTGTTGCGATCGCCGTGCAGATGCCGACTGTAGCTCAACGATCGCCCGACTCTAACCCAGTTCCTTCAGATAATATTTACCACGAACGCGACAATTTGCCCGATGATGCCGATGTCTTTCCCCGGATGGGAAAAATTGCAGGCAATGAGCAGGAGCAATCAAACTGCCGCGTTGCGCCCTGGGGTAGAGTGGCGACTCGTTTTTCGGGCAATTCCTTCATTGAAATCGATCGCCGTCAGGTGGATAACAATGGTGAATCCTGGTTTCACAATCCTGATGGCAACTGCTGGATTCACGATAGCCGTATTGACTTACTCTAACTTGTTGAGCGAAATCAGATGAACTTTAATTGTAGCAAAAAACAATTCATTGCCTGTGTGATTGGATGCTGGATGGTGACTAGTGCGATCGCCGGATGCACCGCCACAAAATCCCAGCCACAATCTCAAGTCCCTTCACCCAGTCCTGAAACCGTTGATACCTCCGCTCCCACACCCGCCGATTCCCCAGCGCTACCAAAGATGGCAGGAGTACAGGAATGGGCCGAGATTTTAAAGGGCGAATCCGCGCAGGGGCTAGCATTCACCGAAGACGGCAGGCTGTTATATCAAGACAAGATTTTGCTGACCGAGATTCCCGTTAGCTATGTGAGTAATGGTGACATCACCTATGCTCAACGGCTGATTGTTTCTGATGTGTCTCCATCGGGCAGATTTAATATTGTGAAGGCCTGTGAAGATGCGACGGCTGAATCGGGACTGTGCTGGTCGGTGTTTCTGGCCGATCGCCAGGCGGGAACTGCTCGGAAAATTGATATTGCGAAATATGGTGGGCTAAATTGGGTGCAGTGGACGGGTGATGAACGGTATGCCCTGTTTGTTGAATCTATGGAAGGTGTGTCCTGGTTTGTCGCGCTCGACTTACAGACGGGAGAATCCAAAATGTTTGAGCAAACAGCGGCAACGGTTGATTTAAGCAGCTTCAAATGGATAGATCATCGTTCCTTTGAAGCGAATCTCTCTTGTCAAGATGGAGCAACTTGTACGGAACCCCCATTTCGCGGGAATATCTCGACGTTGTTCTCTCAGTAATATTAGTTTGTGAAAAAAAGCTCTGTACTCCAAAGTCATTTTTATATTCTGCTGGGTCTGTGTATCAGTCTTTCTGCCTGTCAACCTGGCAATGTTATTCCATCTCCTCCGTCTGCTGAATCGAATTCATCCTCGAATTCTGAAGCGGCAACAGTAACGACAATTGTCCATTTTCAAGGTGACAACGGCAGCAATCCCCTTGGCTTGGTGCGAGCCAGAGACGGCAACTTTTACGGCATCACCGAAGGTGGACGAATTGGACCTGGCGTCATCTTTCGCCTCACCCCTAACGGACAGATTCAGCCGATCGTGCATCTCCACGGTGAAACTCAAGGTTACAACCCTGAAGCCGAGCTAATTCTGGGGCGCGATGGCAATCTATATGGCACAACATCGGGCGGTGGTGCAAATGGGCAGGGATTCGGTACAGTCTTTCGTGTCACCACGGGGGGAGAATTGACGACGCTGGCCGTGTTCGATCACAAAAATGGCTCCAGTCCTCAACGTCCCCTGATGCAGGCACAGGACGGCAATTTCTACAGCACGACCTACACGGGCGGCGACCATCAGCAAGGCACTGTTTTTCGGCTGACACCTGCAGGAGAACTGACCACCCTGATTCATTTCAATGTCGATCGATTTCCAGGGGCACTGGATCTCATTCAGGATCGATCCGGCAAATTCTATGTTACTCACGGTAATTTTTATGGCACAGAATACATGGCAGATGGTGCGGCTACTATCTTTCGATTGAACAATGATCAGGCGTTAGAGCCATTCGCCCGATTCGCAGGGTTAAACGAAAACCTGAGCCGGGATGCCTATCCGAGCCGCTTAGTGGAAGCACAGGACGGCAACTTTTATGGGGTGACGCTGTTCGGGAATTTCTTTCGTTTAACGCCCGACGGACAAAAAACAACGATCGCCACCCTCGATCGCAATTTTCTATTTAATCGCCTGATTCAGGGCAGCGACGGCAATTTTTACGGCACGGCGATCGGTCCTGAACCGCCTGATCCGGGTATAGTCTTTCGTCTCACCCCCCAGGGAAAAATGACTCCACTGGGCTACTTTAGAGGAAACAACGGTAGCCAGCCCAACAGCTTGGTCGAAGTTGAGAACGGCACATTCTATGGCACGACTTTGATGGGTGGCAACCACGACCAGGGAACCGTCTTCAAGTTTACGATCAATCCCTGAGGCGATCGCTAAGGAGATTTCTGGGAAACAATATCCCCATTATTTGGGAAAAAGGCGCGGCTTCGCCGCGCCTTTTTCCCAAATAATGGGGAAGTTCTTATCTGGAAATCTCCTAAAGCCCTGTTACAGAATTAGAGTGTATGCCAATTGAATTCAATTCCAACAATTCTTTGATTCAAGCAACAGGGATTGATCCTATTGATGCGATTCTCCGTCGCGGGAATAAAACAGGGGTTCCTCAAGTTCTTAAATCATGTTTGAAAAATTAACCTTTATCATTCACTTTAACTTGCGAGACACTAGCCAGAAAGTAAGAACCGAAAATCCTATCAGCGCAACCAGATCAATCACGACGCGCTGTGTCATAGGCTCTAACAACGTTTGTTTTAACGCTGATGCCGCATAGGTCGCCGGACTAAAGTATCCGATCGTTTGAACGATTTCTGGGAGACGACTGGCAGGCAATAAAACGGGTCCAACAAACAGGGCCAGCATAGTTACCAATAGCGTTAATCCCCCGCCGACCTCGGGGCTGGGGGAATTTGCCCCGATCGCGGCTCCCACACCAGCCAATGGCAAGACACAGAGCGGAATGATCAGTAGAATCAACGGGTGAATGGTCAAAGACAAATGCAGAAACCATGCACCAAAAACGATTGTCACCAGCAAAGATGGTAGTGACAACACAAAGAATGCTAGAACAACGGCAACCATGAGCAGCGATCGCCGAATCGGCAATGTAGCGTAATAGTCCAACGCCCCAGAGAACCGCATATAGGCAAATCGGGAAGACACATTATCCAAATTGCCAAACATGAGAGACATCACCAAACTTCCTGCGAGAATGGCATGGAGTGATTCAGCATCATTTCTAGTGACAAAACTGCCTAACGCAATAATGCTCAACACGGGACTGATGGTTGCCGTTAATACCATCACCTGCCATGACCACCGCCAGTTACTCAACTCCATACACAGCAGATCGAACAGTTGCAGCAAGAGTGGTAGAGGTCTACGGTTGAGTTGCATAGTGCAAATACAGGTCTTCTAAAGTGGCAGAATAGAGGCGAAAATCGTCAACCTGCTTGAGATCAAGACCGTTCAGCGTTTGCTCAACTTGATCCCATTCTAGAAAAATGCGCCAGTGCCCCGGAGCATGGCGATCGCACACCAAGTTTGGAGGCAAGATTGGAGGACGATCAGGCTCAAAGAATAGCTCCAGACGCAGCATTCGATCGACCTGTTGCTTCAAGTCACTTGGGCGGCCGATCGCGACCAGTTTTCCGGCGCGTAAAATTCCGACTCGCTGAATCGCTTTTTCTGCCTCGATCGCATCGTGGGTAATCAGAATAATCGTGGTTCCCTGTTCGCGATTGAGTTGCCGCAGGTTATCCCAAACTAATTTACGTCGTTGTGGATCTAGATCATTGGTGGGTTCATCCAGAATCAAGACAGGAGGAGAACCCGCCATTGCCACCGCTAATCTTAGGAGTCGCAATTGTCCACCGGAAAGCCGAGCCGCAGGTTGATGGCGCCATTCGGTCATCTTCCATTGGTGCAGCAGCCGATCGCGTTCCTCACCAGCTTCTCGCCGACTCATGCCGCGTAAATGGGCAGTAAAGTACAAACTCTCTGCGATCGTCAGATTTTTTACGGCTCCGCTTTCCTGAGGCATGTAGCCTACGTTCATTTGCACAATTTTGGGAATGGTCGTAATCGATTTACCCAGAAATGCGATCGTCCCTGAACTACTCGGCAATAAATTAACCATCTGGCGTACTAGCGTGCTTTTACCTGCCCCGTTATCGCCTAAGATACCGAAAAGTTCACCCTGATGAATTTGGAGGGTAATGCGATCGTTGACAGGCTGAGATTGCCCTGGATAAACCTTAACCAGATTTTGAATGTCGTAAATCAGCATGAGCAGACCGCAACTGAGCAAAATTTGCAAACGCTAAAGAAAGCTTATTGACTCCATTCGTCCCAAGCTGCCTTTGCCACCTTTGCAATGACTTCTTCACGGACTGTACCGCTTGCTCTAGAATCTGAAACAAAGACGGCGATCGCTAAATGCTGCCCATTCGGCAACGTCACAATTCCCACATCATTAGTTGCAGCCGTTACTCCATCGACCGTCGCTGAAGTTCCTGTTTTGTGCGCGACAACGGTTCCCTCAGGCAACAGTCCCTTAATCCGGTTTGGACCAGTCGAGGTCTCTGTCATCCATTCTTGCAGGGAGGCGTGACTAGAATCTGAAAGCCCTTGCCCTTCATGAAAAGCACGTAATAAATGAACGGCTGCATCTGGCGTTGCATAGTTACGATATTGCAAGGTTGGATCTTGCCCAAACTGAATCTCATTCTCTGTGTTCGCGACAACGATATCATTAATGCCAAGATTGCTTAAATACGCCGTGACTTGTTGTGGTCCACCGATGAGCCGTAATAGCGCATCACAAGCCGTACTATCACTTTCAGAAACCATATACTGCAACAATTCGGCTAAACGGAATTCCTTTCCTTGGGAATTCTCCTCCAGAATCTGGCTATCTTGAACAATATCGCTGGCTTCAATTCGGATCGTCTGGTCTAGCTCCAGGTTTCCTTGATCGACTTGAGCCAGAACCGCCATTGCGATCGGAAACTTGTAAACGCTCTGCATTGGAAATTGTTGATCTCCATTCAGAGATACTGACTCTCCAGTTTCTAGCACGGTGGCTGTTGCCCCAACCCGCCCTTGAGCCATTTGAGAAATTTGTTCAATGCGATCGCGTAACTCGTTGTTGCGATCGGTGTCGGATGTTGTGATTTCGCTTGGCGCACGGGTCTGGCTATTGGAGTTTGTTTCCCCGTTATTGGAGTTAATGCTTGTACAACTAACAGTGAGTAAAACAGTCAGAAAAAACAAACAAAATGAGCGAAGCGAAGCTCTTTGCATCCCTTGAATCATACACTTCAACCTGGAGTTACGAGCCGTTAGAACTACACTCATTAGTTCTGAAATTCCGGAGAAAGTTCTCCTAATTTTTGAGGCTATCAACCGAATTCATACGCATTAAATATCTCTCTAAAGGCAGATGCCTGTGCATATTAGGTCAGAACCTACTCGAATAGTTCACCGGGTACGCACCATTGTCTCGACCGGCCGCTGCCAGTCCTGCCTGATAGAACATGATCAATCAGGCGACCTCAATGGAATTCCATAGTCTTATCCTGCAAGTTAAAGACGGCTCATACGCTGGTCAAACATTGCGCTGGTTGAGTTCCTGCTCAAGTTGCTCATCCCAAAATGCGGCTTCTATCTTGTGTCCATCCGGATCGCGCACAAAGCAGCCGTAATAGGGCTCACTGTATTCAGATCTACCACCGGGGGCACCTTCGTCTTTGCCTCCTGCCGCTAATGCTGCCTCGTAGAAGGCGTGGACGGCTTCTTTAGTGGGCGCGATAAAGCCAATATGAGTGCCATTCCCAACTGTTGCAGGTTGCCTATCAAATGGATTTCCCACCCAAAATTCGGGATACTGTTTGCCATAGGCGATCGCTCCCGGATGCTCCATCAACCGCTTACAGCCCAACGTTGGCAACACAGCATCATAGAAGGCGATCGATCGCTCAAAATCATTGGTGCCAATCGAAACGTGTGAGAGAATGCTGGGATTGTTATCCATATCTGAATCCTCCATCAGTTAAGTTGGACGTGAATGTGACAGAGAAAGACCCATAAGATACACCTCTGTAGACCGTGCTGCTGTAAGAGAACGTGATTTATACAGAAAGTGTATCACTTAGAGATATTGCGATAGAACCAACAAGTTTCAGTCTTAGGGGAGTGACGATGCTCAGGTTTATTCCTGCTAACATCTTGAAGATTGTCAGGCTATGTTTGCTGCTTAACCTCTTCGTTTTCTCATGAAAATCTGTATTCTAATGAAAAGCAGCGCAGGGACAAGGCAATGCCCTACTATAGCCAACCGGAACAAATTCCTACTTTACTTGAAGCCCTCAACAACTGTACCGTTGATCAGTTGAAGGTACTGGCGCAGCTGTTGCCCAGTGGTACCATTCCCACGCGCAAAGCTGAGCTCGTAAGCTATGTGTCGCAACGACTGCAAGGCAAAGCGCTCCAAAGGCTGTGGCAGCAGTGCGATCGCCTCCAGCAAGCCACGATCGCTGAAGTGGTTCACAGCCGGAACGATCGCTATCAGCAGCAGCGGTTTGTGAGTAAATATGGCGCAGAAGCCAAGTGGCAGCAGGACGATCGCCCCTCCTACTATTCCTTCCGCCCAACCATTTTGGGGCTATTTTTCTATAGCGGCACGATGCCGAAGGATCTCAAAGCGCAGCTTAAAGCCTTTGTGCCACCGCCAGAACCGACGCAAATGGACAGCCTTGAAACTCTGCCGTCCAGCCTACCCCGAACCTTGATGACATATGACAACCGCGAACGGAAACAGTACAAAACCACTGTCGAATTTCCCCTTACCGTTCGAGAAACTGAAGCGATTGCCCGACGCGATGTTCAGACCGTACTGCGACTGGTGGACCTGGGCAAAGTTGCGGTGAGTGACAAAACCTTCTTTCCGACAGGGGCAACGCTGAACATGATCGCCGAAGTTCTGGAAGACGGCGATTACTATAGCGGTTGGGCAGCAAAACGATCGCCTGCGGGCTGGGACTACGAATATGACATTGGCTCGATCAAGCCGTTTGCCTGGACGATGCTATTGCAGGCGGGAAAGCTAGTTGAACTGAACGGAAAACGGTTGGCATTGACCAAAGCCGGACAAAAAGCACTGAATGAACCATCCGAGAAGACGCTGCAAACCCTATGGAAACAGTGGCTTAAAACGACGTTTCTGGATGAACTGCGCCGCATTGACAGCATCAAAGGTCAAACCGGGAAGGCCAAGCGTAGCCTTACTGCCGTCGCAGGACGACGGAACGTGATTGTTAGTGCCCTTAAAGACTGTGCGATCGATCGCTGGGTAGAGTTTTCTGCCTTTTTGCGCTACATGGTCGCCGCAGGCTACGATTTCCAAGTCAGTCGCAACCCGGAGAGTTTATCGCTCGAAGATTACGGTTCCTTTTATTACAACAGTTGGATGCTTCTGGAAGCACGATACATTCTGTGCTTTCTATTTGAATACGTTGCCACCTTAGGCTTGATTGATGTTGCGTATCTGCACCCAGATGAGGGCTTTCTCATCTTGCCTATGGACCACTATCACGAAGCCACTTTCAGCCGCTATGACGGGCTTGCTTACTTTCGGCTCACGCCGCTAGGTGCGTATCTTTTGGGGCTAAGCGATCGTTACCAGCCTGCCGCCCCCACCCCCAAGCGAATTCTGCGCGTTCTACCAAATCTGGAGGTCGTTGCGGTCAGCGAATTGTCCCGTGCCGATCGCCTACTGCTCAATAGTTTTCTCGTGTCCGTGTCCGATGTGGTGTGGAAACTAGATCAGGCAAAATTGCTGGATGCGATCGCCCAGGGACGCACCGTGAAGGAATTACAGGACTGGCTCATGGCCAGCAGCGGAGAACCCTTACCACAACCCGTCACACAGTTTCTTGCCGACCTGCAAACCCGCACCACCAGCCTGCAAGACCTGGGAGCTGCCCGTTTGATTCGCTGTGCCGATGCTGCCCTGGCTGCCCAAATTGCCAGCGATTCGCGCACCAAAGCCTACTGTTTTCTCGCTGACCAGCCCAAAGCCATCGGTACAGGTGGGGCGTGCTACCTCGTCGTGCCGGCCGAGACGGAAACCAAGTTTCGCAACGGTTTGAAGAAAATGGGCTATAGCTTGCCGGGGTTGGGTTGAATCATGTCCTACGTTCCCGAAAATCCACTCATTATTCAAAGCGATCGCTCCGTCCTGCTGGAAGTGCATTCGCCCCATGCCGATGCTGCCCGTGCTGCGATCGCCCCGTTTGCAGAATTGATCAAGAGTCCAGAGCATATTCACACTTACCAGATCTCGCCCCTGAGCATCTGGAATGCCCGCGCTGCCGGAATGCCTGTTGTCGACATGATTGCGGCGCTGCGGGGTTACGCAAAATATCCCATGCCCGATGCCGTGGCGCAAGAAATTACGGCATTGGGCAGCCGCTACGGTCTGACGGTGATTGAGCGAGACAGCGATCGTCTGTTGCTCAAAATTGCTGATTTGCCCTTAGCGGAACTCCTTAGCCGCAGTGATGAGGTGGCGAAGTATTTGGGCGATCGTCTTGCAGACTGTGTGTTTGCAGTAGAGGCAGGCGATCGCGGTGTTTTGAAACAGGCATTGCTGGCGGCAGGCTATCCGGCGGAAGATCTGGCGGGTTATGTTACCGGTGATGCTCTGCACTTGGAGCTGCGAACGATTTCAACAGTGGGAATGCCATTTATTTTGCGCGACTACCAGAAGGAAGCGGCGGAAGCTTTTTATCAGGCCGGCCGGGTACAGGGTGGCAGCGGCGTCATTGTGTTGCCCTGCGGAGCTGGAAAAACAATGGTGGGACTGGCGGCGATCGCGCAGGTTCAGGAAAATACCCTGGTGCTAACAAGCAGCCTGACCTCGGTGCGGCAGTGGCAGCGTGAACTGCTAGATAAAACGACATTGCCGCCAGAAGCGATCGCGGAGTACAGCGGCGAGTCAAAACAAACGGCTCCGATTACACTGGCGACCTATCAAATTCTCAGCTATCGCTCCAGCAAAGATGGCGAGTTTCCCCACTTTCAGCTATTCAATGCCCGATCATGGGGCTTAATTATTTACGACGAAGTGCATCTGCTGCCCGCCCCAGTTTTTCGCATTACGGCCGAACTGCAAGCCCGCCGTCGCCTGGGGTTGACAGCGACTTTAATCCGCGAAGATGGCAAAGAAGGGGATGTGTTTGCCCTAATTGGCCCCAAACGGTACGATGTGCCCTGGCGCGAACTCGAAGGACAGGGCTTTATTGCTGCTGCTGAATGCACCGAAATTCGCGTGCCGCAAACTATGGCAAGACAGATGGAATATGCCGTTGCCGAGAAACGTCATCAGTTTCGCATTGCGGCGGAAAATCCTCGTAAAGAAGAAGTCGTGCGATCGCTTTTGGAGAAGGAAAGCGGACATCGCATCTTAATTATTGGCGAATACCTCAATCAACTCAATCAACTCGCTGCCCAAACCGGACTACCACTTGTCACGGGAAAAACATCGCAGGCTGAGCGCGATCGCCGCTACGAACAGTTTCGATCGGGTGAGATTTCGGGCTTGATCCTCTCGCGGGTAGGCAACTTTGCGCTCGATTTACCCGATGCTGATGTGTTGATTCAAGTGTCGGGCAAGTACGGCTCGCGACAGGAAGAGGCGCAGCGGCTCGGTCGGGTATTGCGTCCCAAATCGGATGGTCGTAGCGCCCAGTTCTATACGCTCGTTTCGCTGCGAACCTGCGAAGAGGAGTTTGCCCGGCATCGGCAGTTATTTTTGGCAGAGCAGGGCTACAGTTATCAAATTGAAATTCTGCCAGAGTGAAGTTCTTGTAACCCCTAACTCGACTTTATTCTACGCTGTGGGATTCTCGCCATGTTTTGCATATTGGTGGATCAGTTTTGCGACTAGCCCAGTCCAACCCGTTTGGTGACTCGCTCCAATGCCTGCACCGTTATCGCCATGAAAATATTCATAAAATAGAACCAGATCATGCCAATGGGGATCGGTTTGAAAGGTTTCTGTTCCGCCATAGATAGGGCGTTCTCCGTTGACATCGTTTAAGAATGTCCGAAGCAGCCGTTGGGATAGCTCAGCTGCGACTTGCCAGAGCGTCATCATTTGACCAGAGCCAGTTGGGCATTCTACTTTGAACTCATCCCCCAAATAGTGATAGTACTTCTGCAAGGACTCGATGACCAGGTAATTCATGGGAAACCAAACAGGTCCACGCCAGTTAGAATTGCCTCCAAAAACACCTGTTGTCGATTCCGCAGGTTCATAATCGACTCGGTACTCGTTGCCATGAATTTGGAGAACGTAGGGATTGCTGGCATGGAATTTGGAGAGCGATCGAATACCATAAGGGGCAAGAAATTCAGCTTCATCCAGCATTTTTTGCAGAATTCGTCGCAATTGATGTTGTCCTGCGATCGCCAGCAAGCTTCTCGATTGGCCCCCTCTTGTCTCCAGGCAGATAGCTTTTCGGGTCAAGTCAGGACGATTTTGCATAAACCATGCGGTTCGTTTTCTGAAACCAGGGAATTGATTCAGGGTCTCCGGTTCTAGAGTTGTAACGGCAAATAGCGGAGCAAGCCCTACAACCGATCGCACCTTCATCAAAAAGTGCTGTCCGTCAGGCAAATGCAGTGCATCATAATAGAACCCATCTGTTTCGTCCCAGAGGGATAGTTCGGCTTCACCCACTCCGTCAATAGCATCGGCAATGTAGAGAAAGTGTTCAAAGAACTTGCTGGCAACGTCTTCATAGGTAGAATCTTCTTTTGCCAGTTCTAAGGCAATCTCCAACATATTTAAGCAGTACATGCCCATCCAGCTTGTTCCATCTGCCTGATTAATGTAACCACCATCAGGTAGCGATGCACTGCGATCAAATACTCCAATGTTGTCTAACCCTAAAAATCCACCCTGGAATACGTTTTTGCCTTCGATATCTTTGCGATTCACCCACCAGGTGAAGTTGAGCAGTAATTTCTGAAACACTCGCTCTAGAAAAGGGCGATCGCTTCGACCATACATTTTCTGCTCAATTTCGTAGATCTGCAGGGCCGCCCAGGCGTGAACCGGTGGATTGACATCACTGAATGCCCACTCATAGGCAGGCAGTTGCCCATTGGGATGCATGTACCATTCCCGCGTCAAGACACTTAACTGACGTTTAGCAAACTCCGGATCGAGCAGGGTTAAAGGAATGCAATGAAAGGCTAAATCCCATGCAGCAAACCAGGGGTATTCCCACTTGTCGGGCATTGAGAGAACATCATCGTTATAAAGATGCGTCCATTCATGATTCCTTCCATATTTACGTTCCGGCGGTGCAGGATTTGTTGGATCGCCATGTAGCCAATCATGTATCACGTAATGATAAAACTGCTTGTTCCAAAGCATTCCTGCAAAGGCCTGCCGCTGAATATTTTGCATCTCCTCAGACTGTGAAGAAGGGCTAATACGCTGATAGAATTCATCTGCCTCTTGCTGACGATTGCGAAAGGTGGCCCCAAATTCCTGCCCGAACAACTCTGTCCTGCTGTTGCTGGGATCAGAGTAAGAGTCCCTCAATCGAAGCCGTACCGTTTGCATTGCACCAGGCGCGATGGCAAGCTGATAATGAGCCGAGAATTTTGTTCCGGTTTGGCTAGGATTAATCGCATCCTTATGGTTGTGAATCACATAATCGTTGATGCCATCTTTGACATAAGACGAAGCGTTGCTTACTTCAAACAAACGTTCGTAATTCGTTTCATTGTTCGTAAACAATAGATTGGGGATGTCCTCACAGTAAAACCATCGCCTTCCCAGCGTGGGATGAAATGCCTCAATAACGCTGAGATGATCGGTTGTTTGGCTCACAGCCAACCAAGGTTTTTCTTCCTTCTCAAAACCCCAAGCCCAGGTGTTGCGAAACCACAAAGTCGGTAGTAAGTGCAGCGTTCTAATTTCAGTTCCCCGGTTGATAACATTAATTTGGATTAGGATATCCTCAGATGATGCTTTGGCATATTCAACAAATACATCAAAATAGTTGTTACTCTCAAATATTCCTGTATCCAGTAGTTCAAATTCAAAATCTTGCCGACTTCTACGACGATTCTCCTCCACTAACTGAGTGTAAGGAAACGCACGATGTGGATATTTATAGAGATACTTCATATAGGAGTGCGTAGGAGTATTGTCGAGGTAAAAGTAGTACTCTTTGACATCCTCTCCATGATTGCCCTCATTCCCCGTCAACCCAAACAATCGCTCTTTAAGAATTGGATCTTCACCATTCCACAAGGCGATCGCAAAGCATAGCCGCTGATGCGTATCCGAAATGCCAGCAATCCCGTCTTCTCCCCAACGGTAAGCCCGCGATCGCGCATGGTCGTGGGGAAAGTATTCCCAGGCCGTTCCGTTGGTGCTGTAGTCTTCGCGCACGGTGCCCCACTGCCGTTCACTCAGATACGGCCCCCAACGTTTCCAGTAGGCGGTGCGTTCGCGATCGGCTGCCAACCTTGCTTCTTCTTGCGTCATACCAATTCCTACTGCTCATGATAATTCCGAATCAACCCCCCATCGACGAAGAAAGTTGCCCCAGTGATGTAATCAGCGGCAGAGGAAGCGAGAAACGCGACCATTGGAGCAATATCTTCCGGTGTCCCCAACCGCCCAAGGGGGATATTCTGTTTAAGCGAATTGAGTTTCACTGGATCATTCAATAGTTTGGTGTTGATAGAAGTTTCGATTGCTCCAGGGGCAATGTTGTTGATTGTGATTCCTAGGGGTGCCAATTCTACTGCTAGATTTCGCATCATCATCTTCACTCCACCTTTGCTGGCGCAGTAAGGTGTGAAGTGAGGAAACGCCATCTCCTCGTGGACAGAACTGATGTTGATGATTTTACCGGCTCGTTTCGTCTCAACTAAATGTTGCACAAAGGCTTGCGTGGTGAAGAATGTGCCTTTGAGGTTAGTGTTGAGTACCGCATCGTAGTCTGCTTCGGTAATGTTCCAGAAGTCAACATTTCTCCCATCTATACCAGCGTTGTTTACCAGAATATCGAGCTTGCCAAAGCGCTGAACTCCTTCAGTTACCAGCTGGCGAACGTTGTTGACCAAGCTCAAATCTGTCTGGATAATATGCCCTTTACGCCCTGCTGCCTCTACCTTCGCCAGCGTTTCGTTTGCCCCGTCCCTATGAGAGCGGTAATCAATGACAATATCGGCTCCTTCTTGTGCCAGACGCATCGCAATTGCCTGGCCAATTCCTTGGCTACTACCGGTGACTAAGGCAACTTTTCCTTGTAGATTTATCATCCCTTTATCCGTCCGTTATGGCTGGTTCGGACCGTTTGCTGTGACGTAGGGCCGCGATCGTTGTTGCATAATCTTTTGACTCAAAAATTGCTGATCCGGCTACGATCGCATTTGCTCCTGCCTCTAACACTTGCCACGCATTATCTGGCTTCACGCCTCCATCCACTTCAATCCACGGATCAAGTTCCCGTTCATCGCACATCTGCCGTAAGCAACGGATCTTGGGCAGCATGGTTGGAATAAAATGTTGCCCACCAAAACCAGGATTGACGGTCATAATTAGCACCACATCACACAGATCGAGCACCCACTCGACCGCCTCTAAAGGATTACCAGGATTGAGCACAACACCTGCTCTTTTACCCAGTTCCTTGATTTGCGACAGGGTACGGTGAAGATGAGTAGTGGCCCCGACTTGTACTAAGATGTGATCCGCACCTGCTTGAGCAAAGTCGACAATGTACCGCTCTGGCTCAACAATCATCAAATGAACATTTAATGGCTTTGCCGTCTTCGGTCGAATTGCTTCTACAACTAAAGGCCCAATCGTAATGTTAGGCACATAGCGACCATCCATCACATCAATGTGAATCCAGTCCGCACCTGCTGCATCCACGGTTTGCACTTCTTCTCCTAACCGACCGAAGTCAGCGGACAAGAGAGACGCTGCAATCACGGTTGATTTAGAGGATTGAATGGGTCGCATAATTCAGCCAGAAATTGATGAAACAGCGGTGGACAGGGAACTTGCTACTTGATCGACCATCCATACCACTTTTCCTGGGGTTAAGCGAACGATTTGAGCAGGTAAGCGATCGGGTTGATATTGTCCGATGGAATCGCCCGGCGGCACTCAGGGGGCCATTGAAACTGATCTAAGATACAGCGCTTTGCGCTTGAGTCAGCCACGGTTGTTTTTGTGAGAACCGCGCGGAGCGCGGCTCTCACAAAAACAACCAGATTTTAAGTGTTTGAAAAGCGCTGTATCTCTTAAACCAGACAGCCTAATTTCCAGGCTGTTTTGATTAATCGTAAACCGATCAAAACAGCCCGAAAAATGATTACGTTAGGACAGGCGTGCGAATGGATGTACTCTGTTCACTATAAATATCTATGATTGCGTTCAGCAATCGCAATGCGTCTGGTTTGGAACGTTGGAAAGAATTGCGGCCGACAATCGAGCCAAATCCATGTCCGGCATGAATAGCCCGAACTTCATTGAGGAAGGCTTCATCAGCGTCGATCGGTCCACCTGAAAAAATGACAATCCGCCGTCCGTTAAAGGCACATTGCACCACATGATGGACTCGTTCGGTTAATGTCGCGATCGGAACCTGCTCCCGCTCATACACCTTACGAGCTGCCTCCTGCTCAACGTGCTCATTTGGCAATTTTACCTTGATGATGTGAGCCCCCAGTTGAGCTGCAATCTGGGCTGCGTAGCCAATGACGTCGATCGCCGTCTCTCCCACCTTACTCAACCCTGATCCCCGCGCATAGGACCAGATCATCACGACCAATCCATGTCGCTTTGCTTCTTCGGCACAGGCTCGAACCTGCTCGTACATTTCAAATCGATGAGCTGAACCCGGATAAATGGTGAAGCCGATACCTACGCAACCCAGCCGCAGCGCATCTTCTACGCTGCCAGTAAGCGCTTGTGTTGGGTCTGCCTCATCTAGCAATATATCGTGATCGTTGGCTTTTAGAATTAGGGGAATTTCGCCTGCAAATTCTCGTGCTCCCGCTTCCAAAAATCCTAGTGGTGCGGCGTAGGCGTTACATCCCGCTTCGACCGCCAGTTCAAAGTGATAGCGAGGATCATAGGCTGGTGGATTGGGCGCAAAACTACTAGCTGGACCATGCTCAAAGCCTTGATCTACCGGCAGAATTACGAACTTGCCAGTACCAGCTAGCTTGCCATGATTCAGTAACCGCGCTAGGTTGGTCAGCGTTCCAGGATTGTCGCTGCCATACCAACTGAGAATTTCTTTGACACGTTGAGTCAGTTGAGCCATTGTATTTCTCCTAAAAATATTGCTTGGTACGATTTTTTCTCTTTTTCTCTCATCACATATCCTGCCAGCAGCTTCGACAAAACCAATGCAGCTGATGATGGCGAATGTGACGCAGCAGTAGGCTAGAACAACAGGGGCAGACCGCTTTGTTCATTTCAACGCTAAACCGCCGATTGAAGACGGTTTCCTGGGACATCTATGGCATTATTTCCCAGAATGAATTGTTCAACCGCATTGGCAAATCCTTCATCTTCATAGGATGTTGTGACGTACTGGGCCTGCTTCTGCACCTCTGCACTTGCGTTACCCATAGCGATGCTCAATCCGCTGCGTTCAAACATGGGTACATCGTTGGGCATATCACCGATTGTGGCGATTTCTTGTCTAGGGATCCCCAGTAGTTGTGAGAGGCGATCGACCACTGCTCCTTTATTAGCGTGAGGATGCGTCACGTCCAGGTAGTAAGGCTGTGATCGAGCTGCGGAAACCTGTTCGCTGCCATTCGAACTGGCTCTTGCCTGACAGTGAACGCGCTGGCTAAACGCCTGCTGGATATCTGCCTCGCACTTAGCGACAGCATCCAAATCATCACTTACACCAACAATCTTAACCACACTATCCAATAAATTGTCGAAGCTAGAAACAACTGTTGGAGAGAACTTAACCGTCCACTCTTCACGGTCGACGTGAGAACCGTGCCGTTCATGTACATACCAATCCTTACCGCGATAAATCCAAACATCTAGATGATGAGCAGCGATCATCTTAATAACATCTTGAGTGATGGTGCTGGACAAAACGTTCTCCTCCAACGTGGAGAAGTCAGGGTAGACAAACAGACCACCATTAAATGCCGCACTCGGCTCAGTCAACTTCAGGGTCTCCACGATCATCTTCATCCCTAAGGGCGGACGACCACTGGTAATAGCGAAACGGATGTTTGCATCCCGAAGCTTATGAACAGCAACACGAGCGCGATCAGTCAGTATTTTCTCTTTTGTTACAAGTGTGCCATCTACATCTGCTAGCAGAAGTGAAATTTTAGGTAACTTGGAAGAATTTATTGAGCTCATAATAAAACAATGGTTGTTGATTGTTGGTACGCAATTGAGTGAATGAAACTTATACAACTGATCGCACTAGACCACCATCAACCCTTAAGGCTGCACCATTCGTAGCAGACGATAATGGGCTAGCGGCAAATGCAACCAGCGCCGCTATTTCCTCCGGTGCCGCGAACCGTTTGATCAGCGACGAGGGCCGCGTTTTCTCAAAGAATTCTTTCTCTACCTGCACGGGAGTAATGGATTGATCTTTTGCCAATCCTTGAATAAAGCCTTCGACCCCTTCCGAACGAGTGGGACCAGGAAGCACTGAATTAACGGTGACATTGGTGCCAGCCGTTGTCTCTGCCAGGCCACGGGCAAGTGCGAGTTGTGCGGTTTTCGTGACGCCATAATGAATCATTTCTGCTGGAATGTTTAGGGCAGACTCACTGGAGATAAAAATAATACGTCCCCAGGCCTTGTTCAGCATCAACGGTAAATAATGTCGCGAAAGCCGTACGCCGCTAATGACGTTTACTTCCAAAAACTTCATCCACTCGTCATCGGAAATTTCTCCAAACGCTTGAGAGCCGTAGATGCCCAGATTATTGATCAGAATATCGACTTCTGGAACTTGCTCAAACAATTCTGAAGCTCCTGCCTGGGTTCCGAGGTCTGCTACCACCCCTTGAAGTTTGGCACCCGTCACAGTTTGTTTGATTTGAGCGATCGCCTTGTTCACACGTTCTGTTGTCCGTCCATTGACGATCACGGTTGCTCCTTCTTGAGCGAGGGTAGTCGCGATCGCTAATCCAATCCCTGCTGTGGAGCCACTGATCAGAGCCGTGTGACCTGTGAGTTTAAGATCCATCTGGCGTTCACTCCTTCAATGCTTCTACGAGAATTGCTGAGGAATTAGAAATAGAATATAAACGACAAACACTACTTCATTGATTGAAGATAAGTGTTTATCAGATAGGAAAAAGTAGAGACAATTGCGTCAAATCAAACGATGTCCACCATCAACATGCAGCACTGTTCCTGTGGTGAAACCATTTTGCATCAAAAATAGAACGGCATTACCTTAGCACCTGCCTCTGCTGCGGCTTTGGCAGTAGCCAACCCCATCCCAGAACTCGCTCCAATGATGACAACCTTTTTGCCTGTAAGTGACATAAGTGTACGTCTCCACTGATTATTTTTATGAGTTAATCGATCGCCACCGCCGACCATCACGATAGAGCAGTTCGTCAGCATCTTTAGGACCCCAGGTACTAGCGGCATAATTGGGGAAGTTTTGAGGCGATGTTGCTGTCCAGGCGTCAAGAATGGGCGATACAATGCTCCAACCCAATTCCACGTTGTCCGATCGCTGAAATAACGTAGCATCGCCAATCATGCAGTCATAGAGTAGCGTTTCATATCCTGTACTGGGGGTTGTGCCAAAGTAATCGGCGTAGCAGAAGTTCATATTGACGGCTCCCATCTGCATCGTTGGGCCGGGAATCTTGGCACCAAACTGAAAGTTAATGCCCTCATCCGGCTGAATACGGAGTACTAGAAAATTGGGAGTTAGGTGATCAATCGATGTATCTCGGAATAAGAGGGAAGGAACTTGTTTGAATTGAACCGCAACTTCAGTCACTCGCTTGGGCAGGCGTTTTCCAGTTCGCAGATAAAACGGCACACCTGCCCATCGCCAGTTATCAATAGTGAGCTTTAAGGCTGCATAGGTTTCAGTGGTGGAATCAGCAGCAACACGCGGTTCCGATCGATAGGCAGGTACCATCTCTCCATTCACTGCGCCCTCGCCATACTGCCCTCGCACGGTCTGTTTTTGCACAGCCTCAGCCGTAAAGGGTTGAACTGCCTTCAGTAGCTTTGACTTTTCATCGCGTACAGCATCAGCATCAAATGAGACAGGAGGTTCCATCGCCACCATGGTCAGCAGTTGAAACAGGTGATTTTGCACCATATCTCGTACTGCTCCTGTCCCTTCATAGAAGTTGCCTCTGCCTTCTACACCGACTGTTTCCGCCACTGTAATTTGTACATGGTCAATATGATTTCGATTCCAAATCGGTTCAAACAACCCATTACCAAAACGAAATACCAGAATGTTCTGGACGGTTTCTTTACCCAGGTAGTGATCGATGCGGTAAACCTGGCTTTCCTCGAGTACATGGCTAATGTTCTGATTTAGGGTGCGAGCAGACTCCAGGTCATGTCCAAATGGTTTCTCAATAATTACCCGTCGCCAGCATTTATTGTCCTCACGCGCTAATCCGGCAGTACCGAGCTGAGTGATAATGTCACAAAAAAAATTAGAGGAGGTTGCCAGATAGAACAGGTAATTTCCTTGTGTACCACAGTCTCGATCAACCTGAGTCAACAGCTCTTGCAACTGCTGGTAAGTTTTAGCATTCTGAAACTCGCCGGGAAGATAGTACAATCGTTGCTCAAACTGTTGCCAGAGTTGATCATCTACATCAACCGTTGCAAATTCGTGAATATCTCGATTAAGCTTGCTGCGAAAGTCATCCTGGCTCATAGGAGTATGAGCAACTCCCACAATTGCGAACTCCTGCGGCAGCAGATTACTACGTCGCAGGTTGTAAAGAGCAGGCATTAACAAGCGCTTGGTTAAGTCCCCAGCAGCTCCAAAAATGACGATCGCACAGGGTGTAGCCGGACGAGTTGGGGATTTTGTTTGAGGATTAGGTACGGTGACGACCGTCATAATTTTGCCTCCGCATGTTGTTCCAGATGTCCACCGAACTGGAAGCGCATGGCAGATAGCAGTTTGTCTGCAAAATCATTCTCACCCCGTGAGCTAAACCGCTGGTACAGAGCTGCACTGAGTACAGGGGCAGGAGTGCCTTCGTCAATAGCAGCAGTGATCGTCCAGCGTCCTTCCCCTGAGTCCGACACACGACCCCCAAAGGTTGCTAAATCGGGTTGTTCGAGGAGGGCGATCGCCGTTAGATCCAGCAGCCAGGAAGCAACGACGCTGCCCCGTCGCCAAACTTCTGCAATATCGGGCAGATTCAAGTCGTATTGATAGTGCTCAGGATTTCGCAATGGAGCGGTTTCGGCATTCGTTGCTCGCTCCTGTTTACCCACATTGGCGTGATGCAGAATATTTAATCCTTCTGCATAGGCTGCCATCAAACCGTATTCGATGCCGTTATGTACCATTTTGACGAAGTGCCCTGCTCCATTGGCTCCACAGTGTAAATAGCCTTCCTCAGCTGTGCTGTTCACCTTTTCCCGCCCGGGAGTTCGCGGAATCTCACCTCGTCCAGGAGCTAATGACTTAAAGATAGGATCGAGATACTGAACCGCCACTTGCGGTCCCCCGATCATCATGCAATACCCACGCTCCAACCCCCACACTCCGCCGCTGGTTCCCACATCCAGGTAGTGAACGCCCTTTTGTGCCAAATCATTTGCTCGCCGGATATCATCGATGTAGTAAGAGTTGCCACCATCGATCAAGATGTCATCTGAGTCGAGTTTTGCAGCCAGTTCTTGCATCATTTGTTCAGTCGGACCTCCGGCGGGCACCATCAACCAGATGACACGAGGTTTGTCGAGCTTTTGAACAAGATCATCGATTGTGTATGCCCCAATTGCTCCCTCTGATTCCAACTGTTTCACTTTGTCCGGTGTACGGTTGAACACAACACATTCATGCTTATCTCGCAGTAGTCGTCGAACAATGTTCGCACCCATTCGTCCTAGACCAATCACTCCAAGTTGCATTTGTATTTCTCCAATGTGGTTTTCGGTTGCATCGAGTACGGATTGTTGATGAGCAAGATTTATTTGTATTACGACAGTGTTCACCTATTCCTGATCAACAACTTTATCTGTACAGAATTACCTACAGAATTTGCTCGATCGCTGTTCGCAATGCCGCTAACCCCGCTTCAACATCTTTGCCGAGATGAAACCGTAGTGCTCGTCGATCGCGTTCTGCCAATACTTGAAAATCTCCCCGTGCTTGAGCGGCTTTTACAACGCTGAACGTGTATTTCTGCTGAGGAACAGAAATATCTATGGCATCATCACAAGTGATTTGGAGAAACACGCCGCTGTTGGGTCCACCCTTGTAAGCCTGTCCGGTGGAGTGCAAGAAACGCGGACCAAAGCCAAGACAGGTTGCAACTTTTTTAGCATCCCGAATGGTTGCTCGAATGGCTTGTAGCTGCTTTTGATAGGCGTCATTGCGATCGATGTAGGCTAGCAGTGCAAAATAATCGCCTGCCTGGAGCCGATTTAAGTGAGCACGCAGATAATCGGTTATCGTTGCAGATTCTCCGACAGCCTGTTTTAATGCGGCTGCATTCTTTGAATCAGTGAATAGTTGAATGCCATCGGCTGCAAAAAACGGACTTTCGGGCGGTAGTTTTCTAGTTTTTTCGTACTCCTCTGTCAGTTGACGAGTCACAATTTTGCTGGCTTCCACATCGGGTTGATTGAATGCGTGGATGCCAATGATGGAACCTGCTACTGCTGTGGCAATTTCCCAGCGGAAAAACTCTTGACCGATCTGGTAAGGATCAGCAACTGAAATTCGCACCACAGGTTGCCCTGCATGTTCTAATGCTGCAACCTTTGTATCTTGAGTAACGTCAGGTGCAGATTCCAGGCGGATGTAGGCAAAGATGCGATCGCTCCCATACATTTCTGGAGTTCCTAATGGCTCTTGATCGACCGGAATCAATCCTTTCCCGTCTTTGCCTGTGGACTCTGCTAGTAGTTGCTCTAGCCATGCACCCAAGTCGGCAATGCCTGGTGACGTAATCAGCGTTACTTTGTCTCGTCCCTGCTTTGCCAAGACACCAAGAATTGTTCCTAACACAACGCCAGGGTTTTCCTTCGCTGGAACCGACGAGGCACAGGAATGTACCATGACTTCAGTTGTATCCAGAAATCTAGCAACATCCACACCCATTGCTGCCGCAGGCACCATGCCAAAGTTTGAGAGAGCAGAGTAACGGCCACCGATGCTGGGCATCCCAAAGAAGACATGACGAAAATCATCGCCCTCAGCAATATGTTGCAGTTTAGAGCCAGGATCAGTCACGGCAACAAAACGGTTACCTGCCGATTCTGCCCCTCGAATTTGTTGCAAGCGATCGAAGAAGTATTGTTTGAAAATATTTGGCTCCAGTGTGCTGCCAGACTTGCTTGACACAATAAACAAGGTTCGGGGCAGCTCAATTTGGTTTTCGATCGCTTTAATTTGAGCTGGATCAGTGGAATCGAGAACCAGCAGTTTTGGAAAGCCTGGCACGTTGCCGAAGGTGAGCTTCATGACCTCTGGGCAAAGCGACGAGCCGCCCATTCCCAGCAACAACACATGAGTAAATTCTAAATCTTGGACTTCTTGCGCCAGTTGCTTCAGGTGGTCAATGTGTGCCAGTTGGTCTTCCGTAATACCAAGCCAGCCCAACCATTTATTTTCATCCGTGCCTGTCCACAGCGTTGAATCCTGTGCCCAAAGGCGGCGAATCTTACCGATCTCTTGCCAATCGTTCAGGGAGGTTTGAACAGCGGTATTCAACGCATCAGATAGTTTGTAAGTCAGACGATTAAGCTTTGTACTAAGAATGTCCGTTCGCTTGTTTTCAACCGCAGTCAGTAATTGATCAAAGGCGCTTTGAAAAAGCTCTACTCCTTGTGCCAATAATTGATCTGTAGTTTGCTGCAAAGAAATTCCAGCTTGCTGTAGTTTTATGATTGTCGATCGAGCCTCATCCAATCCTTCGGTTAGACTGGGCCTCGGATGACCATGATCACCGAAAGCGGAGAGCGTAGCAGGTGGAATGGTATTCACGGTATCAGAACCAACCAATTCTTCTACATACAGCACGTCGCTATATTGGAGATTCTTCGTACCAGTGCTTGCCCATAGTAACCGCTGGGTCTGCGCGCCCTGCAGGGTCAATTTCTGCCATCGGCTAGAGCTGTAAATATCCTGGTAACGCTTGTAGGCGAGCTTGGCATTGGCGATCGCCACTTTACCTAATAAGCCTTTGAGTAAATCACGTTGCGCTGCATCTGTAGTAGCTTTGAGTTGAGCCGTAATCAAGTTGTCAACGGCCGTATCAATCCGGCTGATAAAAAAGCTGGCAACACTGGCAACACGGCTAATGTCTCCTCTTTTTGCCTCAAGGATCTCTAAACCTGTGATGTAGGCATTCGCAACCTGCTCATAAACCTCTTTAGCAAACAGCAGTGTTACGTTTACATTGATGCCTTCACCGATCAGTTGTTGAATCGCTGGAATTCCCGCAGGTGTTGCAGGTACTTTAATCATCAAATTAGGGCGATCGACTTCTCGCCACAGACGGCGGGCTTCTGAGATCGTTCGCTCGGTGTCATTTGCCAAGTAAGGTGATACTTCCAAACTGATGTAACCATCCCGGCGATTGGTCTGGTCATAAATCGGTTTCAAAATATCAGCAGTTGTCTGGATGTCGGCTATGGCAAACGACTCGTACAGAGACATGACATCTCGATCTTGGGTATGCTCACTTACACTTAAAGCTGTATCGTAATCGGTGCTGCCTGCGATCGCTTTTTCAAAAATTGAAGGATTCGAAGTCACACCTCGCAAACCATTCTCATCAATCAACTGCTGGAGTTCACCACTGGTAATTAGACTACGTCGAATATAGTCTAACCAGACAGACTGCCCGTAGGATTGTAACGCTTGCAAAGAATTCTTTATTTGCGATACTTGTACAGTAACCATTGGTTCATATCCTTGTTGAATTAACATGAGTTGCGTCAGCCGAAAATTTAAACTGACTGGTTTTGAATTCCTAAAGATAGAGAAACGATGACGGGTATCAAGAGTCTTTTGAAGCTGTCAGCTTCAAAGCCTTTTGTTTGTAAAAACGGCATACTCACCACTCGTGCTTTAATGCCTTTCATTGCGCCCTGGATATTTTTGACATCACTCGGATTCACTGAGGCAGCTTGAATCTCGATCAAAACTTTGTTTTCTTGAGGTTCGGATTTAGGTACATCCTGAACCGGTAACTCTGAGGGTGAACCAAAGCGATCGAATCGAACTGCACGCATGGCTATTTACTTCCTAGATTATTGTTAATGTGAAGTAAGCCGAATCAGAAATATAAATTTCACGCCTATAGACGCAGATATTCAATCAACGTTGAGATTTTACTGCAACTGAAATTCTAATTTTTTAAATGTACTGATAGCTCTTATATTGAAACTTGCGAGAATATTAACTTATTGCAGTATGTAATATGAACTGGTTTCTAACTACCCAAGATTGCAACGTTAAACAGGAACTTAAGAGTTAGAGCCAATTGAACTTTGATGAATGGGAAATAGCTACCAGATGTAAAGCAATAGGAACAGAACAATCCAAATTACATCAACAAAGTGCCAGAATAGGGAAACTGCGCTCACGCCCTGATGACCAGCATTATAATTGCCGGGAACCAGAGAACGGAAATACATGTATAGCAGCAAGAGCACACCAGTCAAAACGTGCAGCCCGTGAAAACCAGTCAGCAGATAGAAGGTCGCGCCTGCTAATCCTGAATCCAAACCAAAGGGCATATTGCGCCATTCGATCGCTTGTCCAATTAGAAAAATCATACCCAGTAGCACAGTTAGTAACCACAAACGACGGAACTTGATCAGCTGATGTCGATCGAGGGCACGTTCAGCAAGATAAATTACAACGCTACTGGATAGCAGAATTGCGGTATTGATGGTTGCTCTGGGAATGTCTAATCCAGAAACACCCGGTGGAAACCAGTTGGCATTTTTCCAACGCAGCAGCGCATAGGTGACAAAAAAGCTAACAAAGATGATACTTTCCGATAGAAGAAACACCGGAAAACCAAAAGCCAGATTATCCCCTTTGGAAATTAGGTGGTCATTATCTGAAGATGGCTCTCCTGAGTGGATCGGGTTTCGCATCACGGGTTCCTGAGACAGAATTGATGACGATATCTAAGGTCTGCTTTAAAGGTTATTTTTGTGTGCGAGTACACGAAAAAATAACCCTTCCAATGAGCTTTAAAGCATGCCCTAAATAGAGGACAGGTCGACGATCCGTCAGTGAGATTCTCCGTAACCATAGGGTTCTGAAGTAACGGTTGGGATCTCCTCAAAGTTTTCGATCGGCGGTGGTGAAGAGGTTGTCCACTCTAGCCCGGTAGCATTCCAGGGATTGTCTGGTGCTTTGCGTCCCTGTAACCAGGAACTGACCATATTGGCAATAAAGGGTAAGGTAGACATTCCTAACAAAAAAGCTCCCAGGCTGGCAACCACATTCCATCCTGTATACTGCGGATCGTAGGACGCGATACGGCGCACCATTCCCTGTAAGCCGAGTGGATGCATGGGAAAGAAGTTGAGGTTTGCGCCAATGAAGGTGAGCCAGAAGTGCAGCTTGCCCCACCCCTCAGAATACAAGCGCCCGGTAATTTTGGGAAACCAGAAGTAAATCCCAGCATAAAGTGCCATTGTGACAGTGTTGAACACCACGTAGTGAAAGTGACCAACAACAAAGTGAGTATTGTTAACGTGAATGTCAAAGGGTACAGCAGCCAGCATCACTCCGGTAATGCCTGCGAACAGAAACATTGCCACACCTCCTAACGCAAACAGCATCGGGGTCTGGAAATGCAACTTACCTCGCCAAACGGTTGCAGTCCAGGCAAACACTTTGATTCCCGTTGGTACTGACACCATCATTGATGTTGCCATAAACAAGATTCGCATCCAGTTGGGAGTGGCACTAGCAAACATATGATGGGCCCAAACCAAAGTACTAATGAGGCTAATCAGTAGAGAGGAAACAGCGACAGTCTTGTAGCCAAATAGCGGTTTGCGGGCAAAGGCAGGAATCACTTCTGAGAAGACGCCAAAGGCTGGTAATGCCATGACGTACACCGCAGGATGAGAGTAAAACCAAAACAAATGCTGGTAGATTACCGGATCACCTTGATTGAAAGGGGTGAAAAAATCTGTACCAAAGGAGAGGTCGAACAGCAGCATAACCAGTGCACCTGTCAGGGCAGGCAACCCGAACAGTTGTAACAATTGAGCACTGAATGTCGTCCAGACGTAAACTGGCATCCGGAAGAAGGTCATCCCTGGAGCCCGCATCTGCACGATCGTTGTGATCAGATTTACAGCACCCATGATGGACGATACTCCAGAGAGTGCGACCGCTAGTAGCCAGATGAACTCCCCGTTGATCAGATGCCCCGACGGATTTTGAATGCTTACGGGAGGATATGACCACCAACCTGCTTGAGCTGCACCGCTGGGCAGAAAAAAGCTGGACAACAGCAAGACCCCTACAACTGGAATGAGCCAAAAGGCAATTGCATTCAGCACTGGAAATGCTGTCTCTCTCGCTCCAATCATCAGCGGCACCAGATAGTTTGCTAGTCCCACGTTTGCCGGAAAGATCCACAGGAAGATCATGATCGTGCCGTGCATCGTGAACAGCCCGTTGTATAAGGAGCGATCGACGAGATCCAATTGTGGGGTGAGCAGTTCGGCACGCACAATCATGGCAAACAAGCCACCCACCAGGAAGAAGAGAAAGGCAGTGACGAGATACTGAACACCAATTACCTTATGGTCGGTGCTAAAGCTGAAATAGCGTTTCCAGCTCACTTGTTCGGGTTTGAGCGAATTACCAGTACCTTCAACAGGAATGTTCGTCATCACTTACCTTTTTATGTTGATTGTTCACTGCTATTTGTTTACAAGGGAAGGCTGGGCAGGTGGAACAGTGCGCCAATTGCTTCTCATTGGGGTTGCGGGAGATTGAGTGTGTTCAGATATTGCGAGATTCACTGCCGCAACAGGCGGACGGACCGTGGTTTGAGCCAACCACTGGCTGTAACGTTCAGGAGAATCAACAAACACAGTTGCTTCCATGAGGGCAAAATAAGTGCCACTAAATTGAGAGTCGTGTAGTTGATATTGACCGATGCGATTTGGAGTAAATTTGAATGCGATCGTCTGGCCCGGAATGATGTCTTGCTTGATACGAAAGTTAGGTACAAAGAAGCCGTGTACGACATCCTCGGACTGCAACATTAAGTGGACGGGTCGATTAACGGGAAGATGTAATTCCGTACTGGTAACACTGTGGTTAGGATAGCGGAACGACCAAGACCACTGTTTCGCAATTACTTCAATTTGTTCAGCAGGCTGCGTTTCGCTAGTGACTGTATCAGCAGCGTAGGCGGGAGTTCCTAAAAGATGTAGATGGACTAGGGGCAAGGCACCGAGCGTATTCATGCGCTGGTAAATATTGTAGCTATAAGTGGCAATCCAGATCACTAACAGGATTGGAATCACCGTCCAGGTAATCTCTAACCTTAGATTGCCTCGAATGGGAGGTGCGTCACTCGTGTCCTGGCTAGCGGCTCGGTAGAACAGGATTGAATAAACCAGTACGCCAAATACAGCTAGAAAGACGATCGTTCCTAGTGTCACCAGAAAGCTAAACAAATGGCCCACCGGTTCGGCTTCTACAGCAGCGGCGATCGGGAGCCAATCATAGGCTTGCTGTCCCATGGCATGACTGGTAAGAATGATCACGCCAACATAAATTGCCAATAGCACAATGTTAAAAGTTCGCATGATAATCACATTTAAGGCTGAAGAACTTGATTGGGATTTTTACCTTGCTGAATCAGCCCAGCAGCCGTGCCATGTACACCAAACTCGGCTCCTAATTGCGCCCCCAAGGTGCCGTGAACAAACATATAACCCAAGATGAAAACGCCGACCAGCAGATAGCTCCACTGCACCTGTTGAGGATGATTTTTGCGCCAGCGAAATCGTTGGTATCCTCGCCAGATTGTCATCGCCACAATGAAAGTGAGCAACAGCACTCCGCCAACGCCATGTAACAGCATGGTCGTTCCCGCTCCCAACCCCCAGTCACTCTTCACGTCTACAGGAGGATTTGCCAGCAGCATCTCGAAAAAGCCTGCTGCCACAGTAAAAAACGTAATGACGGATGCGGCGACGGCGTTGTACCATGCTACGTCAAAAAAGTTAGACCGGCTGACTGGCATGGAGAAAAACTTTAGCACTGAGCGCTCTAATGGAAACAACGAGCCTGCAAAATCAAAAGCAATTGCAATAATAAATAAACCTAACGTTAGATGAACAAAGTTAGGATGCAGTGGAAAGCGATAGGGTAATCCATTTATTCCTAGTTCCATTCCCAATTGCTTTAACTGGTCAATTAACTGTGGATTCATTTTAGAAGCCCTTGTCTCGTTGCCTCAACGACAGGAACTGTATGCAGCCCATACACCCAGACCACCAAGCTACCAAGATAAACTTGTAAACAAACGAGACACATCAAAAATGTAGCTGTACCCAGGTAAACCACGGGTACTTTTAGTGGATCACGCACTCGAATGATGCCGCGCCATGCCGTAATCACAACTAGAATCACGGCAATTGACCAGCCATTGACGGTGTGCCAATTCAATACAGGTTGAACAACCGAATAGGGTTGTGCTAATCCTGCTTCAAACTCACCGAGAATTACAGCAGCAAAAACCGCAATTGATGCTACAACTAGATTCCACCAACTTACTTCAAACATACGGTGATTACGGCTAAGATAACCAGTAACATCACAAAAATAAGAAAAAAATACCATTGCAATTACAAAATGAACAATAATTGGATGAATAGTATCTGGATAGGGAAGGTTCTGGTCATTCAACAGCGGTAGAGGCATCGTGTTCTCCTGGTAATAGAACTATGGAACAGGTTGCGTAGTTGATGACTGTGGTTGTCTGAGTTCTTCGGAGGGTGGTGTTCGTAAACCAAAATAAGCAGCAATCAGGAAGATGATTGGCGCGACGACAGCTAACGCTTTGATGAGCGATCGCTCTCGTTTCTCGACAGGAGAGAGAGGGTGTTTTATAGCGGTTTCCGACTCCAATTTAGGTCGGTGGTAGCGATGAAAAGTTTCTTGCTTTAGCCATTCAGTAGTTGCCTTAAAGTCATGTAGTGGTGTGGGCAGTAGTTCCAAATACGCAGCACTACGGATTAGATCAGCGGGTTTACCTGTCACCTGCACTTCGTCAAATAAGTTTGCGACTCCATTGTTTAATCCCAGTTTCATTAGAGTACCGCGAAGACTCACACGGGCTGGGTTAGGGGATGCACCGTTGGTCAGCATGATCAGATTATGCGCAATACTCGCGCCTTGTTGGTATGCGACCTGTGCCAGAGCAGGCTGGGGTTGCTGCTGCACGTCCGCGCAATCTCCTGCGGCAAACACTTCTGGAAAATCTAGCAGTTGCAGAGTTGGGCTGACGAGCGGTAGACCATGTTTGTCTAGATGATCGGCACGAATCTGGGACTTGAGAGTTTGAATGAGCGGGTTCACTGCAGTCCCTGCTGTCCAAATGGTAGTTTGGGCCAACAGCATTTTTGTCTCAGTGCTGCCAGCAGGTTGATACTCCAGATGGTCTGCATCAACGGACTTCACGCTTACACCTAATATCAATTCAACGGGCACGGTTCGAGTTCTGAAAGCATGGAGAGCGTTCTCCTTTAAACCGGCATTAACATCGCCTGCAAGAATTGTCTTGCCATGATTGACCAGGACAATGCGAATTTCACGCATGTCGCCGCCCAGTTGAGCGTACCAATAAGGCAATAGATCCGCCAGTGTTGCCGCCATTTCTACCCCTGTTGGGCCTGCTCCAACTACAGCAAATGTCAGCAGCGATCGCCGTTGCACCTCATCTTTCATCTGGCTGGCGCTTTGTAAGCACTCTCGTAACTGGTGTTTCAGGGCAATTACATCCTCTCGTGTCCGAAAGGCAAAAGCATTTTCCTGTGCACCCTCTGTTCCCAAGTATCCCTGAATACTACCAACGGCCAGGACAAGATGAGCATACGTATAGTCTGAGCCAGAAGCTAACATGAGATGTTTTGCTCCCAGGTCGATCGCCACTACTTTGTCCTGTACAAAGCTGACATTGCTACCTTGCAGCAACTCTTTATAGGTCGGACAAACGCTATCTTCTGTCAATTCATCTGTCAGTAGCTCATACAATAGAGGCTTGAAGACAAACCGCTCTTGCGGATCAATTAGAATGACCGAGCGAAGATCATGCTGGTGGCGCAGATGCAACGCTGTAAAAAGCCCCGTAAAGCCCGCTCCGACAATTACTGTAGGGTGAGGAGAATTCATTTTAGGAAAGGATAGAGGAACAGCAAGCAACCTGATAATTGGCTGAGAAATGCAGCCCTTTTGTCCGTTCAACTAAAGATAGGCAGGTAATCAACTACGCTCCCAATCAAGAACGAGCTATGTTTATTTGTGGTGTATGAGTAAAGGAGAAGAAACGGCGTATCCTGCTGGATAAGGAAAAAGACCAGACGAGGATACACCATGAATAACGACAATCTTATTGCATT
>NZ_JAMPLB010000035.1:0-80218 GCF_039962325.1 Leptolyngbya sp. PL-A3 | reverse complement strand
CAATGTTTTTCGGATTAGAGTAATCTGGTTCATGAGGGTTTCGTGGATGAATGTGGTAATTCTCATGAAACCCTCTCCTACTCAATCTTTGCAAGCTTTTGTCCGGTACTTAGGCTTTGATGATGCCTTCTACATCCAGGAATTGAGTAATGGCATATTCTTGCCTGTAGCGCGTTAACTCCTGAGGAGAAGGATAATCCTGCTTGAGTAGTTTGACGACGATCGCTCGACCATCTTCCTCTCTGATGCCCCGATACACCAAAGACGCCGAACTTTCGTAGATCTTGCTGTGAATGGTGACCCCGGCTAGAGCAATCATTAAACTCTCTCCGATGTAGGACAGAACCCATACCGCCAATATTCGATCGCCAAACTTAGAAAATCAGATAATGCACCAAATTTCTGTTGGCATCCGTACCCTAAGAACTAAGCTTTGAGAGTAGTATATCTTTAATTACTTAAATATTGTGTCTGTTGCTTTTGCTCGGACGCAGATGAAATATTGTGTTTCTACGTAAGCATAGCCATTCTAAAGTTACCAAACGCACAGCGATATAAAAAACGACTTTAAAACAATAGAAACCATAAATAAAACTCAATTGCTATAGCCTGGTATTTTAGTTGAAATTTGTAATTAACGTTAAGTATTAAGCATTGAACAATGAAGGACTGATCCATAAAGAGAACCTATGATCCCATTACGGTTACGATTGCTGATTTACATGGCTAGATAAACGTTATTAGATTCGGCATCCAGGCGAATTAGGTCTGGCAGTTTTTGGGAAGCTGACGAGCGACATGATTGGTGGTATGGCTCGTGTCCTATATCGGGAGAGCGTTTAATGATCGCGATAACCGGAATTGCCATTCAAGACCAGATCTATGAGAGTTCTAGTTCCCTAGTGTTCCGGGGGAGAAGAGAAGGTGATGGTCAGGCGATCGTGATCAAACTGCTCAAGCAGGATTATCCCTCTCCTCAAGAACTGACCCGCTACCGGCAGGAATATGAAATTACCCACTCTCTCAACCTACAAGGGGTGATCAAGGCATACAGCCAGCAGGACTATCAGCGCACACTCATCATTCTTCTAGAAGATTTTGGCGGAGAATCCCTGGAGTATTGGATGCAGCAGTGCCCAGAGATTTTTTGCCCCATGTCCCTATCAACGTTCCTTCCTTTTGCCATTGACCTAACCGACATTCTGGGCAAAATTCATGCTGCCCACATTATTCACAAGGATATCAACCCCAGCAACATCGTTCTCAATCCAAAGACCGGCGTGATCAAAATTATCGATTTTGGCATTGCCACTCAATTCAGTCGTACCAATCCGACGTTCAAAAGTCCACATGTTCTGGAAGGAACCTTCGCCTACCTCTCTCCAGAACAAACTGGACGAATGAACCGTTTGCTTGATTACCGCACTGATTTTTACTCATTGGGTGTGTCGTTTTACAAATTGCTCACCGGACAGTTGCCCTTTCCCACAACGGACGTCCTAGAGCTTGTCCATTGCCATATTGCCAAACAGCCCCTTCCGCCTCATGAGCTGAATACCGCAATCCCCAAAGCTGTTTCAGATATCATTCTGAAACTGATGGCAAAGAATGCAGAGGAGCGCTATCAAAGTGCTTGGGGCATCAGGTCAGATTTGGAGGTTTGTGCTCAGCAGTTAGAAACAATGGGTCGAATTGGTCAGATTCAGCTTGGGCTGCAAGACGTTTCAGACAAGTTTTACATTCCTCAAAAGCTGTATGGACGCGAAGCAGAGATTGCAGCATTGTTGGCAGCGTTTGTTCGCGTAGCGTGCCCAGAGGACAAACGAGCAGCAGAGGGGAATGACGTGGAGACGAGAGGGGAAGACGCGGAGAGGGACGATAGTGCGCCCCCGGGTTCCTTCATCCCTGTGTCTTCTGAAATGATGCTGGTGTCTGGCTATTCTGGTGTTGGCAAATCAGCGTTAGTACAGGAACTCTACAAACCGATTACAGCAAGGCGCGGTTACTTTGTCTCTGGTAAGTTTGATCAATTTCAGCGCAATATTCCTTATAGCGCGATCGTTGATGCCCTGCAAAAATTGGTGCAGCAACTGCTGGGTGAACCCGAAGAACAGATGCAACAATGGCGATCGCACCTACTAACTGCGTTGGGAAGCAACGGGCAAATTATCATTGATGTCATTCCTGAAGTTGAACTGATTATTGGTCAACAACAACCTGTACTGGAAGTTGGGGCGACTGAAGCCCAGAATCGCTTTAATCGAGTCTTTCAGCAGTTCATTCGGGTATTTTGCTCGGAGTCACATCCGCTGGTGATCTTTTTGGATGATTTACAGTGGATCGACTCAGCGACGCTGAAATTAATTGAGCTGATGCTACTGGATGAGCAAGCCCAGTTTCTATTCTTGATTGGAGCCTATCGAGATAATGAAGTGGCTTCAACACATCCATTGACACTGATGCTGGAGAACCTACGACAACAGGGGGTAGTGCTTCGGGAGATTAATTTGTTGCCTCTGACGCTGGAGCCAGTATGCCAGTTGGTTGCCGAGACATTGCATCAAGATACTGATGTTGTTTGTGTTTTAGCTCAGTTAGTGTTGCATAAAACTGAGGGCAATCCCTTCTTTATCAATGAGTTTCTGAAAACACTGTATGCAGAAGATTGTTTGAGCTTCAATCTCAATCACCGTAACTGGGAATGGAATATTGAACAGATTCAGGCAAAGAATATTACCGATAATGTTATTGTGCTGATAGCGGGCAGGTTAAACAAGCTTCCGAAATCAGTAAAGCAGATATTACAGTTAGCAGCTTGCGTAGGGAATGAGTTTGACCTGAGGACACTCTCCATAATTTGTGAGATGCAAGCCCGTGAACTCTTTTCAAATTTAGTGATAGCTGCTCAGTCCGGTTTAATTGTGCTGTTATCTGAGTTGGATGAACAGCTATTGATTCAAGATTACAAATTCTCACACGATCGCGTCCAGCAAGCCGCTTATGCTTTGATTGATGAGTCGCAGAAACAAGTGGTTCACCTCCAAATTGGTCGCAATCTGCTTGAAAAGACATTGCCAGAGCGCCGCTCAGAGCGATTGTTTGAGATTGTCGATCATCTCAATCATGGGTTTGAACTGGTTACGGATCAAACAGAACGGGATGAAATTGCCCGATTGAATTTGATGGCAGGTCGGAAGGCAAAAGCTGCGATCGCATATGGTGTAGCAAAAAACTATCTAGACACAGGGAGAGTATGGCTAGAAGTATCTAGCTGGCAAACCAACTATGACCTGACATTAGCGTTATATCTAGAAACTACGGAAGCCGCGTATTTATGTGGTGAGTTTGAGCAGGTGGAACATTGGGCAGCGATCGCGCTACAGGAAGCTAGAACGGTTCTCGACAGCGCCAAAGTGTACGAAGTTAAAATTCAGACTGATTTCGCGCAGGGTCAGTTATTGAAAGTAATTGATACGGGATTGCAAGTTTTGCAGCAATTAGGCATTGTTTTTCCAAAAATGCCTAACTCATCGGATATTCAGCTCGAATTAGACACGATCTCCTTCTACCTACGAGAAAGATCAATTGAAGACTTGAGCGATCTGCCGGAGATGAGGGAACTGGATAAGCTGGCGGCGATGAAAATTTTATCAAGGATATTGGGTGCTGCCTACCTTGCTGTTCCTAGTTTGATGCCTTTATTGGTTTCCAAACAGGTCAATTTGTCAATCCAATATGGCAATTCATCGGTGTCTCCTTTTGCATATGCCAATTTTGGGTTAGTTCTTTGTGGTTTGGTTGGGAACATCGAATCTGGGTATCAGTTTGGACAACTTGCCCTAAAGATGTTGTCGCAGCCCAACTTCCACTCCTTGAAAGCTAGGACTTTAAACATCGTAAATAACTTCATTATTCACTGGAAAGAACATGATGGAGAGCTCCTGAAGCCATTACTGGAGGCATATCAAGACGGGCTGGAAACGGGAGATTTTGAGTTTGCTGCCTACAGTGCCTATAATTACTGCTTTCAATCTTTTATGATTGGAAAGGAACTCGTGTATGTTGAACACGAGATAAGAACATACAGTGAAGCAATCCGTCAAATCAGGCATGAAACAGCGCTCAACTGGATTCAAATACTTCAGCAGACTGTCTCAAACTTGATAGGAAGTTCGATCGATCCAACTCGTCTAGCTGGCAAATTCTATAATGAAGAGAGTGGACTAGCACGGCTCCAAGCCGCAAA
Organism: Leptolyngbya sp. PL-A3; assembly: GCF_039962325.1. Lineage (NCBI taxonomy): Bacteria > Bacillati > Cyanobacteriota > Cyanophyceae > Leptolyngbyales > Leptolyngbyaceae > Leptolyngbya > Leptolyngbya sp. PL-A3. Next base: position 75,972 of record NZ_JAMPLB010000035.1, on the reverse strand, counting down.
CGATGGGAATTCAATCTTTAAAGTCTATTTCAACAAGTTGTTCTTGTCCTATCTGTTTTCTGAGTATGCTCCAGCCGTTGAAACTTCAACCCTAGCGGAAAGTTATTTGAGCTACGTCACAGCACAGCCTCTTATACCGCTGTACTCTCTCTATGATTCGCTAGCAAGACTTGCAACTTATCCCGAAAGCAATGTTCAAATTCAGAAAGAAATTCTAGAAAAAGTTGCGGTTAGACAGGAGAAAATGAAGCAATGGGCACAGTATGCGCCCATGAATTGTTTGCATAAATATCATTTAGTTGAGGCAGAGAAAGCACGAGTTTTGAGCCAGTTGCTTGAGGCAGAAGAGTTTTATGAACAGGCGGTTCAAGGTGCTAAAGACAATGAGTATCTTCAAGAAGAAGCACTAGCCTATGAATTAGCCGCTAAGTTTTACCTCTCTCGTGGCAGAGAGAGGTTTGCTCAAACCTATATGAAGGAAGCGCATTACTGCTATGAACGTTGGGGAGCAACGGCAAAGGTCAAGGATTTAGAAACTCGCTATCCCCAGCTTTTGCCTCCGTCATCGGATACGCCTAACACACCTAATCGTACGACGATTAAAACCACCTCGAATACCTCAGACACCGCTGCTTTCGATTTGGCATCGGTACTGAAAGCATCTCAGGCGATTTCGCGTGAAATTGAACTGGATCAATTGCTTCGTTCCTTGATGCAGATCTTAATTGAGAATGCTGGTGCACGAACCGGATGTTTGCTTCTGGAAAATGCTGGAGAATGGGCGATCGAAGCGGCTTGTGAACTTAATGAGGGTGAGCAGGCCTGTGCGACACAAGTACTGCAATCAATTCCAGTTGCAAATCGCTTACCGGAATCAGTTATTCAGTATGTGATTCGAACTCATGAATCTGTAATCTCCAATGACGCCACTCGTGAAGGTAATTTTATTCATGACCCCTATATTCAAAACCATAAAACCCAATCACTGCTGTGTTTACCATTGCTAAATCAGAATAGACTCGTGGGTGTGTTGTACTTAGAAAATCAACTGGCAACTGGAGCATTTACAGCAGAACGATCGCAAGTTCTGAATCTACTCTCTACTCAGGCAGCAATTGCGATCGAAAATGCCAAACTCTACTCAAAGCTTAGAGCTAGTGAAAATCAGATGGCTCAATTTCTAGAAGCTATTCCAGTGGCAATTGTAGTAGTAGATACTGCTGGCCGCCCTTACTACACAAATCAACGAGGAATTGAGCTATTAGGACAAGGAATGGATCCTTCCGTAACTCCAGATCAGATTCCAGAGGCTTATCAACTGTATCTAGCGGGAACGGATCAACCCTATCCCACTGAGGATCTGCCAGTTATCCGAGCGCTGACCGGCGAACGCACTACCGTCGATGATATGGAAATTTGCCAAACTAACAGTATGGTCCCCATTGAGGTATGGGGAACTCCCGTATTTAATGAACAGGGCCATGTGGCTTATGCAATGGTGGCCTTTCAAGACATCACAGAACGGAGACAAGCAGAGCAGTTATTAGCTAATTACAACTATACCCTGGAACAACAGGTGGCAGAACGAACGGCAGCTTTACAGGAAAGCGAAGCCGTACTACGCGATGTCTACGATGAGTTGCGCTTACGAGAACAGCAATTGCGACTGATCACTGACGCTCTTCCTGTTTGTATCAGCTATATAGATGCAAACCGATGCTATCAGTTTGTTAACCAGACTTATGAAGAGTGGTTTGGCTGTAGACGGGACGAAATTGTGGGTCGGTATGCTCGTGAGATCATCGGTGAGGCAGCTTATCAAGCGGTGAAACCGTACATCGATCGAGCGCTGGCAGGGCAAATTACAATTTATGAGGCAGAGCTTCCCTATCCATCTGGTACACGCTATATCAGTGGTTCCCTCATCCCTGACTTTGATGCCAATCATCAAGTCAGAGGCTACTATGGTCTGATTACTGACATTACTCAACAGCGAAATGCTGCACTACGAGAACTCAAACAAGCTGAGGAAACGACGATCCTCAACGAACGCAACCGCATGGCGCGAGAAATTCACGACACATTAGCACAAACCTTTACTGGCATTCTTGTCCAAGTAGGAGCTACGACCCAAGTGATAACGGATGATTTGGAAGCAGCCCAGTTTCACCTAGAAATGATCGATGAACTGGCACGTACCGGACTGGCTGAAGCGCGTCGATCGGTGACAGCCTTGCGTCCTCAGTTGCTAGAGGAGGGTGATTTATCGAGCGCTCTGCATCGGCTTGTAACTCAGATGCGAGCTTCTACCGATACTGCTTTAATTTACGAGGTTCAGGGCACAGCCTACTCCTTACCTGCCGAAGTGGAGAATAATTTGCTGCGGATAGGGCAGGAGGCGCTAACCAATGCCATAAAGTACGCTCATGCGCGCGAAATTCGCGTTGAGTTGGTGTATGAGGACACACGGTGCATCTTGCGTGTGAAAGATGATGGGCAAGGCTTTGGAGTAGGTAGCATCCCTAGCCATGGATTTGGGCTACTAGGAATGAGCGAACGAGCAGAGAGGGTTGGCGCACAGTTGACAATTAGCAGCTACCCAGGACAGGGAACAGAAATCTTTATCACGATTCAGCGAGAGCCAGCATCATGAACAGCCAATTTGCTTCAATTTGTGTTCTCATTGTTGATGACCACTCCATTGTTCGATAAGAATTGACAAGCAGCATTAACTGCGACTCTGGCATGGCTGTCATTGCTTGAGCTTGAGATTGCTCCGTTTAATTGCGCAGGGGATGAATAACCTAGACATTGCAACTATTTTGCGTATTGGTGAGAGTACCGTTAAATCTCATATCAGTCGCACTTTCAGTCAATTGGGTGTGAACGACCGTACACAAGCAGTGATTGTTACAGTGAAACGAGGGATTGTCAGTTTGTAGGCTGTATTTTAGTTTGAGTGTGTATTCTAACCTGAGTTGGAGCCGGTCTTCCGCTTTGGGATGGACGAATTAATTAATCCTCGTATGCTGCAAAAGTGTCAACTCTGAGTGGACGACAAACTGGAGTCAATTACCTATATTGAATTTATACAAACACTAGCAGCAGTTAAGTTACTAAGATTAATGTTTACTTGACATAAATTACAGGGGAGCTGTACGCGATCGCCTGCGACCAGCATACTTTTCCTCGGAGGTATCCGTGAGCGACGACTGCAACCCCAGCTCATTACTCGTTCCACCGTCAACACAGGATCATAAACAAGGTGTGTTGAGTACTACCGTTGTGCTGGTGATGTATGGAGACTATCAATCTCCTCAAAGTGCAGATGTTTACCGGCTGATTAAAGCAATTCAACGACAGCTTAGTGTTTCGTTGGGAGAGAATTATCTATGCTTTATTTTCCGGCATCTTCCAAAGTCTCAGAACCATGGTCAGGTCCGGTATGCGGCGGAAGCGGCGGAAGCAGCAGCACAAGGTCAGTTTTGGCAGATGCATGACCTGTTGTTCATGCATTAACAAGCGTTAGAAAATGGTTATTTAATAGAGTATGCCAATAACTTAGGAATCGATATTTCCCAATTTTTACAGGATTTATCTGGAAGAGTACATTTGGATCACATCAATGCAGATATTGCGGGCGGATATGAAAGTGGGGTAATAGCTGCACCTGCTTTATTTATTAATGGAATTCGTTATGTAGATCGCTGGAACGTAGGGCAATTGATAGTAGCCATTACTGCTACAGCTAATCAAGGTTCTTGATGCTGGTCCTGATGGTTACCCGATGAAGAGCGTTTTACAGTTTTATACACATAAAAAACTCATTTTAGAAATTCCAGTAATTTACTAAAAATACAGGGATAATGATAACGATGAGTTTTACATAGCAAAAGGTTTAAAGATTTCTGCCGTTGCTACTTGCATTCAACGTTGTAGGCAGTCAATGGTAAGCTAGACAAACCGGACTCTGCCAACTCGCTCTTCAATGTCTACTTCTACTCTGTTCAAGTGAGGGCACCTTTTGCCCTAGATCATCCTGCTCAACGTGCGCTGGTATTGCCGTTACTCCCTCAGCTAGGGAGACTTGGAGGAGATGATGCAGGAGCGGGGGGTGGAGGTAGGCGACAGAACCGCCGGTACTGTGTTTGGTACCTTCGAGTTTCTTGATGGGGTTCGCAAACGTTCCTGGCGACCCATCGTCGTCTACGAAGCGATCGGACGCTGCAAGATGGTCGCTGCCTGAAAGACCTCTACCGCCATGTCGAGTGCGGTCTACAGGTGTATCTCACGGGCCTAGACTATCCCCTCACGGTGTCCTGGTTCTGGCTGAAACGGGCTGATGGCAAACGAGAATTGCGATTTGTCGCTTCTACCTATCCTGATCCGTAGGTCTTCACGTGGAGACTACTCAACATGCTGTGCTTCATTTGTAAGTGGGGCATCAACAACAACAATATCGCCCCCACGTCGTACCCACACCCGCTCTACCCACTCATGCGGTTGGTGGGGTACAGGCGATTCCAGTGTCCAAGCATACTGATACTCCCCTGGTGCTTCTGCACAAATATCGAGGTGTATCGCACGGTCAAAAACTATGTGTAAGACACGGTCAGGTGTGAACAGTACTGAGGAAACCACGCGGCTGCACAGCTCAAGCAGGCGTAACGTCAAGGATTCGGTTCTACTCAATTGAGGCAGACGGTCATTCTCATGCAGTACGATGCTTGGCTCGGGTATAACTAACCGCCGCTGGCCATGCTGTGGTGTTGTCAAAAATAGTATGAATTCTTCATGGGAATTATATTGTATAGCCTCACAGAAGGCATTCGTTACCTCTTCAGTCAGGGTAGCTATGGCACGTTGTTGCTGGCCTGTATTGCTGACATAGTGCATACTCATCCAACGCGCGAGCTCGTCAGACGTCGTGAGCTCGGTTCCCCAATCAAAATCGTAGATCGTGCAAACGCAGTGTGCCAAAACCCATTGAATAATACGGGCTTCATGCTCCTCGAAGGTTGTAGTACAAAAGCGCAAGATTAGTTCAGTATCCTTGATGGCTACCAGTGAGAAGAACCCTGCCTCCTCACACATAAATGTTGAACCCGAGAGCCACCATCCTTTCCATACCTGGGTACTCATATCTGCCGGAGTGACACCGGGGAGTGCTTCAATAAAGGCGTAGAGTTGCGTCAAAAATTCGTGACGAAATGTACCTTGAACTGGAAACAGGTGTAATCCGTGGGGAAGCAATACGTCTTTGCTAATGGGTAAACTCATTGATCGGGCTTTCGTGCTGAATAGATTCTGCTGAGCGCCTCTAGTCGTTGGGGGAAGACTGCTGCAACCCTTGAACTAAAGCAAATTTTGCTAAACTCATGTCGCTTTGTGAAAAGCTCAAGCTCTTATAGATAGATGTCTGAGAGGCTTTTTCCCATAGCTCACCGTGCAAACTTTCCTGTGAACAAATAGTCCCCGTTTTGAGGACTGTCTCAAAAAAATTGATGTCATAGTGAGTGCAATTGACAAACACAGCCTTTATAACAAGCCCTACAAATGCCGTCAACGAACATACCTGATTATCGTCACCTAAGAGGACATTAACGATGGCTGATACAAGCATTCTCTCCCCCGCCCTGGCTGATGCTCAAGCTCAGCGTGACCAGGTAACGGCAATCGAAACCTATTCCTGGAACTTCCTGGGACCTGTGTTCTTCACCCTGTCTGATCTGAAAGTCAATGGCACGGCTGGAGAACCGATGCTGCCTGACTTCGTAGCATCTGGTCAGTCTCCCTACATTGTGGCAGAAGACGAAAAGGTTATTGCTAGTGTGAAAATCTCCTTCAACAAGTCGCCTTTGTCAGCTCTGCTGATGTGCCTGGAAACTAAGATCACGATGAACTTTCACTTTGAAGGCCAAGGCAACATCGCTGACGAAGTCGATCAGGTCGTCACGGTCTCCACCACGAAAGACACATACGATTACACCTTCGCGCTTCCTGGCACGGCTCGGAAGTGGGGGATGGATCCTGGCCTGTATGTAGTCTCAGCTACGGCTGAAGTTGGCCCTGCACAACACAAGTGCAGCCAGTTCATTCTGGGCTATGGCTATATTGCCGATGTGCTCCTGAAAGTCTACCCATCCGTGTAGGCTTGATCGAAATCGTGCCTCAGAGTTCGTCTCTGAAGCGTGATTGGTCAACTTCTTGGTTGATATGAGTGGGGCTGCTGGGGGTGCTTCTTCGTCAGTTCTTCTCTGGGGAAGTGGGTAGTGCCCGGGGACAGTATCCACTTCTCTCAGTGTTTTGCGATCGCCCCCGATAGAGGAACACCCAATCGGATCACCCGGTTGTAGGAGGAGGCAGGTAGACAGATTTGGTAATTTAAGTATAGAAATCGTTCATCTTCAACCCCCTTCATTCAGGTTTGAAGACGGAAGTAAGGAAGTACTCCTGAAGGAACGCGCCTCACCTACCGCTACAAAAAGAGGCGAAGCATATGAAACTGGTTTATCGTGGTGTTCGTTATGATGCGGTTCCTGCACAGCTTGATGTAGCTGATGCCCCTGTTACTGGGCAGTATCGTGGTGCGACGGTTCATTTTCACCAGGCCGCAAAACTTCCTGTCGTTCAACGAGTATTACACCTCATTTACCGTGGTGTCGAATTTGATGAGGCGATCGCCACTCCCACTGCATAGCAGTCATTCAAGTTTGAGAAACTGGTTAACGACGTGAAGACCTGGCTCTTGGGCTGGGTCTTTTTGTAAGAATTTCCTAGAAGTGTCGTGAAAACGGTGAGTGGAAATAGCAGTATGCAACAACTTCCCAACAGCGAAGTGAAGGTTTTGGTGCTCGGCAATAAATTGATCAAGCCATGACAGCTAAACTGGATGCATTAAGGGTTGGCCGATTGAGTAATTGCACAATCTCAACTTGAGCAATGCGGCCTGTTCCATCTGCATCAAAGAACAACCGTCCATTTCCGGAATTGTAGATAAAGCGATCGCTACCCCGCACAGCTCGGGCACCGACCGTAAAGTATTGAGCGGCAAGAACAGCCAGCGGGTGATTGAGACGGAAGTCTGTTCGGGAAATCAGTAATCGGTCCTCTCCAATGCGGAAATCGGTGAGCACATCACTTGATCCAGTATTGGGTGTAGCCAAGTGGAAAAGATCTTTCCCACTGCCACCTGTTAGGCGATCGCGACCTGCACCCCCCACTAAATTATCGGCTCCGGTGCCGCCCAAAAGGCGATCTTGCCCTTGCCCCCCAACCAGAATATCGTTGCCACTTCCTCCATCTAATAAGTCATTTCCTACCTCACCATACAAAGCATCGTATTTATCCCTACCGAACAAGGCATCATCACCACCGAAACCTCGAATGCCATTTTCCTGACCATTCCCAATGAGGCGATCGGCTCGGGTCGTTCCAACAAGCGCCGCCGGTAAAGTTGTGGCAACGAGATCCATGATAGATGTTGCCGTCGCACCATATCGATCCCGAATGGTGTAAGCAAATTGATTCAATCCGGCCTTATAGGGCACATAGATGTAATAGGCATCGCTGCTACCCTTCATCAAGGCACCGTTGCGAGGTTTTGCTACGGATGAAATGGTGAGGCGATCACCCGGATCCACATCGTAATCGTTCTGCAAAAGTATGGATTTATAGATGGACAGACTACGGCTCTGTGCAAAAATAATCTGATCTCTACGGGCATCAGGGGCATCGTTCGTGTTGGCGATCAATAAAGCGAAGCTATCACTAATTGTGGCACCATCTCGATCCGCCGCGGTCACTTGAATGCTAATTGTGCCCACATGGGTATTTCTTGGAGTGCCGCTAAAGGACAATGCCGAAGCATCAAAGCTTAGCCACGAAGGAAGCGGCTGGCCATCTTCTAGCGTTGCACTATAAGTCAGAAGGTCATTTGGATTGACATCTCGAAATGCGTTGCTGGGTATTGCAAAAACAAAAGCTTGATCTTCTCTCACAACTTGATCAAGTAGGGAAGTGGCTAATGTTGGAGCATGGTTATCGGACAAGATAGCTAACGTAAATACATCGCTTCTAGCCACTCCTGTCAAATCGGTTGCTGTTACCTGCAGATTGAGGGTACCAGCATCAGTAATGGTTGGGGTACCGATAAAAGACTGTGTTGAAGGATCAAAGCTAATCCAGCTAGGAAGAGGCGTTCCATCTTCCTGAGTGGCACTGTAGGTGAGGGCGTCTCCTGGATCAATGTCTCGGAATGTGTTGCTGGGAATTTGGAAATAAAACTCTATATAGTTAGAGGCTGATTGATCCCAGATAGGAGCAGTCAGCATTGGAGCATCATTGGTATTGGCGATCGCTAACGTAAACACATCACTGATAGAAGCTCCAGCCCGATCAGTGGCTTGTACCTGCACATTAAGGGTTCCTACGTAGGCATTCGTCGGAGTTCCACTAAAAGTCAGGGTTGTTGCATTAAACCGGAGCCATACCGGAAGAGGGCTTCCATCTTCCAGCTTGGCTCTGTAAGTGAGCCCATCCCTCGCATCGGTATTTCCAAATGTGCCGCTGGGAATGGTGAACGAGAATCGAGTATCTTCAGTCACGGATTGATCCGTAATGGCCGTATCCAGGGTTGGAGCCGTATTGCTCGTAATGGTCAGACTAAAGACGTCGCTGATGGAAATACCCGAACGATCGGTTGCTGTCACCTTTAATTGCAGGGGATGGATGTGCGCATTGGCCGGTGTACCTCTAAAACTCCGTGTTGTGGGATTGAACAGAAGCCAATCCGGAAGAGGAGTTCCGTCCTCTAGAGTTGCGCTATAGACGAGTGCATCATCCGAATCGATATCTCGGAAGGTATTGCTGGGTACGGCGAACAGAAAGGGTATTTCTGCCGTAGTGGCTTGATCGGCGATCGCGTTAGCCACGATTGGGGCATCGTTGGTATTGGTAACCGTTAATATGACCCAGGTGTTAGTGGTTCTGCCAAACCGATCCGTTGCCCACACAGGCATATATTGAGAACCTACGGCGGTATTGGGAAGCGTACCATTGATTTGTCCGGTTTTGGGGTCGATGGTGAGGGAGTTAGCAGGCCAAAAAGTGGACTTCAGACGTGCTCCGTAAACCAGAAAATCGTTGTTATCGTTATCCCTGAAAATATCCGCAATGGTTATGGAGAAAAACTCGTCTTCGATGACTGTTTGCTGTTTGTAAGGGGTGACCACGATAGGCGGGGCATTGGAACTCGCAATTTCTAACACAAAGGTGTCCGTGGCTGTAGCACCTGCCGTATCTGTTGCCGTTAGTTGAAGATTGAGAAAGCCTGCATCGGCACTCGTTGGTGTCCCGCTAAAGGTGAGGGTTTGAGCGTTGAATTGAAGCCACGTAGGAAGTGCGCTCCCATCCGCAAGAGCCGCACGATAGCTGAGAACATCACCTCCATCAGAATCCGTAAACGCATTGGCCGGAACCGTATATTGGAAAAAAGTGCCTCCCATAGCCCATGTATCGCTAATCTCTTGCCTCAAGGTTGGTGCGGTGTTGGTGAATTCTCTTCCCAATACCGTTCTGCCATTGAAGATTCTAGGACTATACAGATAGATCCCCCGTGTTTGATCTGCTTCTGTAGCAAGTAAGTCCATGGTACTTGAGGAGAAAATAATTGCACGTCCATCAGGTGATACCTCAGAACCAAGCCACTCTCGCTGATAAAAAGGAGATGGATTAGGCCATGCCAGAGTTGAGCCAGGCAGACTTTCAAGAAAGCTTCCTTCAATAACCCTTGTTTCCCCAGTTTGGCGATCATAAACATAGATCTGGCCAGTCGGGATGGAGGTGCCTGCTATCAAATTTGTCGCATTTGAAGCGAACGTTATATAGCGTCCATTTCTAGAGATAGACGGAAGCCGAGAATGCCCATTTGCGGGTTCTCCTTGTGCCCCTGCTGAAATCCTACTCGTTTGGCCTGTTTCCCGATCATGAATGAAGATATCAATAACACCGTTTGTATCGCCACTCACTAATGTTCCATCTGTAGAACTAAAAACGATGTAACGCCCATCTCCGGATATGTCAGCTGCGCTGATTTGCCCCGTGTTCTGTGTGCCGTCTGATGCTATCGAGGCGCGGGTCGTTTCTCCGGTTACGCGATCGCGAACAAAGATATCTGGTAACGCATTGGTATCGCCTGGGACCAGATTTGCCGCCGTCGAGTAGAAAGTTATATAACGTCCATCATCTGAAATTGCAGGGCTACGAGAATAGCCAAGCGCATCTGCAACTCCATTAAACGGAATTGAAATGCGTGTATTTTGTTGTGTTAGGCGATCATAAACAAAGACATCAAGATCATTGTTAATGTCTTCATCAGATGTCAAATTTGTCGCATAGGAAGATAGCGTAGTATAACGCCCATCGGCTGATATACCATTGACCCAGGAAGGGCCTGTATTTGATTGATTTCCGTTAGGATCGACTGAAATTCTAATTGTTTCACCGGTTTGGCGGTCGTGCAGAAACGCGTCATCGCGTCCATTAGTATCCCCCACGACCAGATTGTTGGAATAGGATATAAAGCTAATATATCGGCCATCTGCGGAAATAGAGGGACTGCGGGAGGAACTATATCCTTGTTCGCCATTAGAACTCAGCGAGACACGGCTGTAGGTTTTGGTGTAGCGATCGTAGACATAAACATCATCTATTCCATTGGTATCACCACTAACCAAGCTACTATCATCCGCAGTAAAGGTGATATATCGACCTGAGGCCGAAAAAGAAGCACTTAGGCCATACGTTGATTTCGCTAAGTAGCTGAGCTCTTGAGTACCGTCGGTAAAGACAAAACCTAAGCTTTCACTTCCAGCACTGCTTCCTCGAAAATAGGTCAGCCGACCTTGATTGATATCATCCTGGGTGAAACTGCTATCAACACTCAGTAGCTGCCCATTCAGTTGCAGTAAGCCGCCTGTGGGTAAATGGGTAATTGTGTAAACCAGTTGATCTGGAGAGGTATCTGCATCGCTGACTTGCAGCATCGCACTGGTAACGGTGACCCATTCGTTTTGAGCTGCTGAAACACCCGTATTGGCGGTGAGCGTAGGCGCTTGGTTGGTGGTGCTGGACATAGCAGTAGGAGAATAAATGCGATAGTTTCTAACACCAGCCTGGAAATATACCAAGATGGTCAGTCTTAGATTACCGACATCTAAAAAAATTTAGGCTAGAGCTTCTAAGAGTTCATCTCAACTTAAGAAGCCACTGCTTTAACAGTAATTACACTGATATCTTTTCATGAAGCAGGCGTATTGCAGTAACTACCATTGGAATGGCGACCACTAACATGGGTATCAGCAAGTGCTCTTAACAGAACCTACTTTCTTGGCCTCGCCGACATTAGGGCATATTATGAGTGGCTGCAACTGAGCCACGAATTTTCGCCAGGGCAACCGATGCTGTGATGCTACTAACTTGCGCCTTTGTAATTAGTAGGGAGAACTTGGTTAGCCAGCTCAATCACCCCTAACAGTGTAAGCTCCTCAGGGTAACTGGTTAAGGTAGGAGTTGCAACCTAAAACTAGCGATTGTCAAACTGGCCAACTCTAAACATTACAGAACCAGCAAGATAGTTGCTATTCACTTGAATAATTCTGATTCTATAAGCTTTTGCCCCTCTATATTCATATACGTCTCCAATACGCCCATCAGTGATTCTAAGATTTTGATATCCATCGCCTCCGATATTTCCAAACACTCGATTAGCCCCAATATAGCTAACTCCTATACTGAGGTTTTTCGTTGGGAATGTACTCTAAACTGCCCTTTTGAACTGTAATGGTTTGTGCCAGGGTAGGAGTGCTTTGGTTAGGAGCCGTTGAGTAGTAAGTGTCTATTTTCAGAACGAAACGTAGCTTCGTCGATAGTGCAGCCAGTATTGCAATCTAGGGCTCAAAGTAGCCTGGCGGATGGTTTAGGCACTCGACAGCGCACTGGCTGGAGTCATGCCAGCGAGTTCTGCTTGAAATTGGGATCCAAGTTCACTCCAACGCGCCATTTCGGTCAGGAGATGATTTAAGGTGAACTTTTCAAAACGTTCCAGTGTTTTGTCATGCTTAATGACCTCAGTACCATCACAATCTGGACAATGAATGGTTTCCTAAAACCATGAGTTAAAATTGACTAAGAGATATCCTCTATTCCAACAGATTTATAATACAAAAACAACAGATCTGTAGCACTACCCACTCCCAAGTTCACCGCAAGTAATGTAGTGTTTCCAAGGGTAAGTTTATCCTCTGTATTGCCATAATTGGGATACCACCTTGGCAATTTTTCCACAAGCCAAGAAATAAAGTATATTGCAACGAGACAATTCGTATCAAAACAAGCTCCGCTTTCTTGGGAATGTTGAGGGAGTAAGCTTGGCCCCAACAATTCGCCCTCTTCAATAACATGGAGCAATTCAGCAACTCGTGGAGTCGAGAAATGAGCGACCTCCGAGAGGTCATCATACATACATCCCGATTTCCCTTTTAGAATATTTTTGATGTTGGGCACTTTGCCAATCAACTTTTGCCAGGGCGCAGAGTCAAGCTCATGAAGCCTTGCCAAAGACTCCATCTGTTTTCTTATAAGAACTACTGCTTCTACTAAGTCACCATTAAAAATGAAGTCACAGATAAGGAAGTGTGTACGAATAAATGAGGTTTTTATGCCATCACGCTAGAATCACTACACCGCCATATTAACTATTTGTTGCTCTGAGTAGAAATCGCTGAATGAACTTGTTGCTGTAGAGGAATCCGAATAATGAACTCAGTTCCTTTCCCAGGTGTTGAGAAGCACTCTAGCTTGCCACTATGTTTCTCCGTGACGATTTGGTAGCTGATAGACATTCCCATTCCGGTGCCTTTTCCATGGGGTTTTGTGGTGAAGAAGGGATCAAATATTCGTTGTTGAATCTCTTTAGTAATACCGACCCCGTTATCAGCGATCGCCACTTCTACCCAGGCCGTATCAACAATGGATGTGCGGATTGTAATTCGACTTGGATTGTCCTTAATCTCCTGGTAAGTACGCTTGGCGTTGCTCTCTTCTATCGCATCAATAGAATTCACCAAAATATTCATAAACACTTGGTTGAGCTGCCCGGCATAGCATTCGACCAGTGGTAGCTTACCGTAGTCTTTGCTAATCTCAATCTCCGGTCGCTCAGATTTGGCTTTGAGGCGGTGTTGCAGAATCAGCAGGGTGCTGTCGATGCCTTCGTGAAGATCAACCGCTTTGTATTCAGCTTCATCCATACGGGAGAAGTTTCGCAATGACAGAATGATTTGGCGAATGCGATCGGTTCCCAGCTTCATCGAAGCCAGCATCCTGGGTAGGTCTTCCTGCAAAACTCTAGATCAATATCTTCAGCAGCCATTTGAATTTCAGGAGCAGGATGAGGATTATGCTGCTGATACAACTGCACAAATGCCAATAAATCCTCGGTGCATTCCTGCACATGAGCGAGGTTACCGTGAATGAAGTTGACTGGGTTATTGATCTCATGTGCGACCCCAGCCACCAATTGCCCCAGACTCGACATCTTTTCGTTTTGAACCACTTGAGCCTGAGTCCGCTGCAATTCTGCCAAAGTATTTTTAAGGTCAACTGTGCGTTCTTCGACCCGGTCTTCCAATTCTGCCTTGCTATGCTCTAAGGCCGTGAACAGTTCACTCATCCGTCCTGTCATGTGGTTGAAGGAGTTAGATAGGGTGTTGAGCTCTTGAATATTGCTTGCTTCTACCGTCTGATCTAGGTTGCCAGATGCCATTGCTTCACTGGCCCGATTGAGGCGAAGAATGGGACGAGCAATCAAACGAGAGGTGAAGATGCCCATTATAGAAGCAATAGCCAAAGCTGCAAAACAGAGCGCAATCGTGGTGCGGGTATTGGCATTGATTTGGGCCATGAATGTGTTCTCCGGCACACTGACCACCAATAGCCAGTCCAATCCATATTCATCGCGCCAAGGCACAACATGAACAAAATACTGTTCCCCCTGAATCTCAAGCTGGAAGTCCGTATCTTGAGCGATTGCCTGAAACCCGTTGGTAGTTTGAATGTGCTCAGCAATCGTGTGAATAACGGGATTGGGACTATCAATTGCTCGTAATCGTTGAACTTCCTTATTGACAAGGGCAAAGGGCATTTCTGTGCCAGAGTTAGCGATTAAGGTGCCGTCTCGCTCTACAAGAAATACTTGTCCAGATTGGCTAATATTCAGGCTGCGTAAGAAGTCACTCAGTTTCAATAGATGAATACCAATAGCAATCATGCCCAGCAAGCGGTTTTGAGCATCATAAATCGGACGACTTGCAGATGCGGCGATGTAAGGACCAGTAGGAAAATTTCCTCGGAATCTGATAGAAGTGGGGTTACTGTCTCATGTCATGTGTCAAATCGATTGGCTGGAGCTATCAGAAGGATATCGATTACAGGAAACTGGTTATGTGATAGATAAGATAGCCGTTACTGCCAGATAAGCGTGTTCTAATATAGACGGAACTTGGGCCTTAAGTTTAATCTGAATTGATCGCAAAGTGAAGTGAAAGCAGATCCAGTGGACCATCTACTTCTGATACCTACTTAAGGTGTAAACAATGTCTGTTGCAACGTAATTTTCTACGTTTTCTTGCAGTATTGATGGTTGTGTCGCAAAAACAGATCAATGGCAAGGTGGAAAAAAAAGCTTGGCTGAAAAAATTATTGGAACTTGAGAAGGCTTGAAGGGGAACAGAGTATGGTTTAAGCCGATCAGTTACCACACAGATCGGCAAGATTAATGGCATTTTTTGAAATATTAATTAAAGCTTTAAGAGCTTATAGCAGGTATTATAATTAGTTGTAATCCCAAAGCAGAATAGACGGTTGAAATATTTGATTTGGAAGTTTAAGCGCAATGCCTGCAACCTTACAAGTCAGATTGTTCGGCGAATTGTCGATTGTCTACAATGACCGCCCGATCGCTGGCATTAGTACATCGCGATCGCAGGCATTATTGGCGTATCTCGTCTTACACCGTCACGCCCCTCAATCACGTCAGAGCCTTGCTTTTCAGCTTTGGCCGGATTCGACTGATACTCAGGCGCGTACCAACCTTCGGAAAGAGTTGACCTATCTGCGTCGGGAATTACCTGAAGCTGATCAATTGCTTCTAGTGGAGTCAAAAACGCTGCAATGGTCGCCGGTTGCGTCATCGGTCCTGGATGTGATGGAATTTGAGGAGGCTCTTAAAGCAGCACAAGCGGCTGATGTCGCGACCCCACAAGCGTTACTCAAACAGGCGATCGCCCTTTACAAAGGCGACCTGCTGCCAAGCTGTCAGGACGAATGGATTGCCCCCGAGCGCGAACGGCTTCAGCAGCAATACATCAGCGCCTTGGAGCAATTGATTAATCACTTGCAGCAACAGCAGGACTATCGCGCTGCCCTCGGTTATGCTCAGCAGCTTTTGCGGGCAGACGCTGTAAATGAGGCGACTTACTGTACCTTGATGCGGCTGTACAGTTACAGTGGCGATCGTGCCAATGCCCTTCAGGTTTATCATCGCTGTATGACCGTGCTGCGTGAGGAATTGGGCGTTGATCCCAGTGCTACAACTCGCGATCTCTATCAGCAAATTCTCAACGAGGACGAACCCCCTCCTGCCGTTAGTTCTGCCACCAGTCCCACGATTTTCCTGACACCGCCAACCCCTTCCCCGGTACTAGCGCCTCGTCAGGATTGGGGTGAAGCGATCGATGTTTCTGTGTTCTACGGGCGGGAGAAAGAGCGATCGACGTTGCGGGAATGGATCGTCAATCACCGATGTCGAATTGCCCTACTACTGGGCATGGGCGGCATTGGTAAGTCCTCGCTGGCCGTTAAAGTGGCGCAGGAGATTTTAGAGAGCAGCGTAGCAGAGGCGCAGGGAGGCAGGAGAGATGTGCAGGAGAGCCAACTATCTCATCCTCCATCCACTCCTCCCCCTTTTGAGTTTGTGATCTGGCGATCGCTGCGCAACGCCCCTCTGCTGGAAACCCTCTTGGCTGAGTTGGTGTTATTTCTGTCTGAGCAGCAGGACAGCAGAGCCGAAACGGGGCGGCTCATTCACTGGCTCAAGTGCCATCGTTGCCTGGTGATTTTGGACAATGTGGAAAGCATTTTTTTGGGGGGTGATGCTAAGCAGTTACCCCTGCAGGGAAATTTGGCTGGACAATACCGTTCTGGGTATGAAAACTACGGAGACTTATTCAGGCTATTAGGTGAGGTGCAGCATCAGAGCTGTGTGCTGTTGACGAGCCGGGAGAAACCTGCTGAAGTTGCTGCCCTGGAAGGAAGTGAAGCTGTGCGATCGCTGCAATTGGGGGGAGTTCCAGAAGCCACCGCTGCAATTTTGGAGGCCAAGAATTTAGTAGGTTCTGAGGAGCAAAAACAGCAGTTGTGCCAGCGGTACAGCAACAATCCTCTGGCGATAAAAATCGTTTCTACTTCGATTCAAGATTTATTTAACGGCAGTATTGCAGATTTTCTATCTGAAGATGCGGGTGTTTTTCATGGCTTGTATCAACTACTCGATCAGCAGTGCTTGAGAAGTTCTGTATTTGAAAAAAACATCATGTTCTGGCTGGCAATCAATCGAGAGCGAACAACATTAGCAGAACTGGCTGCTGATTTTGTACCCGCTGCGTCTCGTGCTGATTTATTGCAGGCCCTGGAATCATTAAGCTGGCGATCGCTCCTAGAAACTCAGTCAGGAGGCTATACCCAACCACCGATCGTGATGCAATACGTGACCGATCGCCTGATTGAATGGATTTGTGATGAGATTGAAGAGATAGCAAATGGAGAAGAACAAACATCTTCTCGATCTACCCCAACTGCTCCATTCACCTGTTCCAGATTGCCCAAGCCTGCATTTGCGGTTCCCCTGCTTCACAGCCATGCATTATTAAAAGCACAAGGTAAGGATTACATTCAGGAAATTCAAATTCGCCAGATCGTACAGCCGATTTTGCATCAACTTCAAATCCGCCTGGGAGATCGGGCCCAGGTCGAGCAACGGCTGACTCGAATTCTGGTCAAACTTCGGCAGGACGCATCGCATCGATCGGGATATGCGGCGGGCAATGTGTTAAACCTGCTGATTCAGTTAAAAACAGATCTGACAGGCTATGACCTCTCTGATCTCGCGCTTTGGCAGGCGGATCTGCGAAATGTTCGGTTACATCAAGTCAGTTTGGTAAACAGTGACCTGTCCAAAACTGTCTTTACGGAAACGCTGAGCCTGACGTTAGCGGTTGCGTTTAGCCCGGATGGTCAACTGCTAGCAACAGGGGATACCAACCGGGAACTGCGGATCTGGCGGGTTGCGGACGGTAAAAATTTATTGATTTGCCAGGGGCACACAAACTGGATCTGGTCGATTGCCTTTAGTCCCGACGGTCAAATGCTCGCGAGTAGTAGCGATGACAAAACTATCAAGCTATGGGATGTGCAGACCGGGCAGTGTCTCCAGACGTTGCAGGAAGCACCCTATCAAGTCTGGTCGATCGCCTTTAGCCCAGATAGTCAACTGCTTGCTACTGGCAGTGAATCGACGGTTATCAGACTTTGGAGTTTGGCCAGGGGGGAATGCTGCGCCACTCTGGAGGGCCATACTGACTGGGTGCGATCGGTTTCGTTCAGCCCGAACGGTCAACTGCTTGCCAGTGGCAGCGAGGATGGAACGGTGAAGCTATGGAATCTCAAATCTGGCAAATGTTGTAAAACCTTGCGGGGACACGAAAAGGGAGTCTGGTCCGTTGCCTTTAGTCCAAAGGGTGATCGGTTGGCAAGCAGCAGCAGCGATCAGACGATCAAGCTCTGGAACGTTGAATCTGGCGAATGCCTCAACACTTTGAGCGGACATACCAACTGGGTGCGATCGATCGCCTTTAGCCCCGATGCTCAAACGCTTGCAAGTGGCAGCGAAGACCAGACGGTGAAGCTGTGGCAGGTGGACACCGGAGAAAATTTTCAGGTTTTGCGAGGGCATACAAGCTGGGTGCGAGCGGTTGCCTTTAGTCCCGATGGTCAAACGTTGGTCAGTGGTGGTGGCGATTATACCGTCAAATTTTGGCACTTCCACAGCGGACAATGTTGGAGGACGCTTCAGGGCTATACCAATCGGGTGCGTTCAGTTGCGTTTAGTCCAACTGAACCCCTGTTAGCAAGCGGCAACGACGATTACACCGTTAAACTCTGGGACAGTCGTACCCGAGACTGCCTGTATACGCTGGCAGGCCACACGAATTCGGTTTGTGGCGTGGCGTTTAGTGCCGATGGTCAGCTTTTAGCCAGCGGCAGTGGCGATCAGACCATTAAGCTATGGAGCATTTCGAGTAAACAGTGTTTGCACACCTTGGAGGGACATACAGGTCGGGTCTGGTCCGTTGCCTTTAGCCTTGATCGCCAACGCCTGGTTAGCGGCAGCGATGATCATACAGTCAAGATCTGGAATGTTCAAACCGGGCAGTGTCTTCAGACGTTGCGAGGGCACACAAGCTGGGTGTGCTCAGTTGCCCTGAGCCCGGATGGTTACACTCTGGCTAGTGGCAGTTACGACCAGACGATTAAGCTCTGGGACATTCGCACAGGAAAATGTTTGCATACTCTAGCAGGACATCAAAACTGGGTCTGGTCAATTGCCTTTAGTGACGATGGCCAAACGCTTGCTAGCGGCAGTGGGGATCATACGGTGAAGCTATGGGATACAACGACCGGAGACTGTCGGCGATCGCTAGAAGAACACAGCAGTCGTATCTGGTCAGTGGCATTTAGTCCCAATGGAAAAAGGCTTGCCAGTGCGAGCAGCGATCAAACAGTGAAACTGTGGGAGGTTGATACAGGCTACTGCATGCATACGCTGAAGGGACATAGCAATCTCATCTGGTCAATCGCCTTTAGTCCAGATAGTGAAACGCTGGCAAGCGGTAGTCAGGATGAAACTATTAAACTCTGGAATATCCACACGGGAAAATGCTTACATACCCTGAGAGCCGATCGCCCCTATCAAGGAACCAATATTGCAGGGGCGATCGGACTTACCGAAGCTCAGAGAACGGCATTAAGAACATTGGGGGCAGTTGAACGAGACAGCAAGGCAGACAGCGCTTCCACATCCCACACCCTGCCTCTGATTGGACGTGAGCAGGAGTGGAACCTGCTGCACCGATGGCTAACCGACGATCACCGCTCAGAGATCCTGCTGCTGCTGGGTGAACCCGGCATTGGCAAAACCCGCTTACTGGAAGAACTGGCGACCACGGTACGAGCTAACAATGGTCAGGTGCTATGGGGATTGGCATTTGAAGCCGAAATGCTGCGTCCTTACGGAGTCTGGATAGATGCGCTGCACTCGCTTCCTGCCCAGGCTCTGGCGGATTTGCCAGTCGAACTCCAATCGCTGTTTCCCGAAGCGTTTCCCAGAGCAGAACCAACCGATTTAAGACGATTATTTGACGCAATGGTGCGTTTACTGTCGCAGCTTTCAGCTAACAAGCTCGCGATCGTGATTCTAGACAATATCCAGTGGCTTGATGAAGCTTCGGCCGCTCTGCTACACTACGCTGCCCGTTTACTGGGCCATACGAGGGTGCGATTTGCCTGTGCTGCCCGTGCCCGTGAATTAGCAGCGAGTCAGCCCGTTAACAAACTGGTGCAGTCCCTCCGGCGCGAAAATCGATTGCAAAGTCTGGAACTGCCACTTCTGAATCAAACCCACACCGTGCAGCTCGTTCAGGAAATTGATTGGGCGATCGACGGCAACCAGATTTTTGTTGAGAGTGGTGGCAATCCGCTCTTTGCGCTGGAAATTGCTCGCGCCATTGCACAGCATGGGACAGCCTGCTCGGAGAGTCTGGAGGCGCTGATTCAGGAGCGACTTCAGCAGCTCAGTCAATCCACTAGAGAATTCTTATCCTGGACGGCAGTGCTGGGTCGCAGCTTTAACCCCACGACCATTGCTGAAATTGTAGATTTCCCTTCAAATAAACTGCTGACGGCGATCGAAGAACTGGAACAGGAAGGCATTATTTGCCCAGGGGCGATCGTTCAAGGCGAAACGCAGTACGACTTTGTGCATGATATTGTGCGCCAGATTGCCTATCATCAGATGTCTGTCCCACGTCGTCGTTTAATGCACCGACAAATTGCTCAGGCATTGAAATCATCTTTTGCCACCGAAGATTCTTTTGCCAGTGAGATTGCTTACCATGCTTCCTTAGGTGGGAATCATGACTTGGCAGCATCGGCCTGTATCATTGCAGCGGAACGCTGTTTACGCCTGTTTGCCTATGCTGAAGCTTCCCAGTTAACCGAGCGAGGACTTGAACACTGTCAATATCTTGAGCATTCAGCGCGAGTCCGCTGCCGGATTGAGTTACTGAAGCTGCATGTTTTAGCAGGCGTGAACAGAGAGCGATTTGCCCAACTCGAAGCCGAACTCCATCAGCTTATTGAGGAGGCTCGCACTTTAGAGTTGCAGGACGAGGAGGCAACCGGGTTTGAAGTGCTGATCGCACTGAATTACGAGCAGGGCAATTTGACAAGCGTTCAGGAGCATTCGCTGCGGGCAGCCGAGCGGGGTCGGGCAGCCAGTTCTACCACAACGGCTCGAATGCTGGCATACACAGGCTGGTGTTTGGCGGAAACCGAGTGCGAAATGCCTCGTGCAGAAGCTCTGTTGCTCGAAGCACAGTCCCTCGCTGCCAGGGTGGGTGTAGAGCTGATTGATATTCCCTGCGGCCTGGGCTGTGTGCGCCGCCACGCAGCAGATTATCCAACGGCTCGATCGCTTTTGCATCAAGCATGGAAGATGGCGCAGGCAGAGCAGGATCATTGGCGAGAGTGCGCCTGTCTAACCTATCTGGCAATGACAGAGCTAGAAGCCAGTAACCCGATCGCCGCCATTCCCTACTCATCGGAATTAGCAGCCGTTGCTGCCAAAATCAGCGGAGAGGGAAGTGAAGGAGCCTTTGCTGCCGCCCTCGATGCCCTTGCCCGCTATGCAGTTGGACAAACGGGCGCAGAGCAAATGTTGGCACAAGCCTTGTTGTCGCTTCGCCAACTGGATTCGCAGCGAATGATAGCTTATACGCTAACGTTTGCCGCAGAAATTGATTTGAAGGAGCATCGCATCGAATTGGCGATCGATCGGGCCGAAGCCGCTGTTAGAGCCGCTCAGATTGTGGACCATCCCAGTGAGACTGCGCTTGCCGAAGCAACCCTAATTCGTAGCAGGTTAATGCATGAAGACCATCAAATTGCCCTCGAATTATTTGAAGATTTGCACCAGAGAATTAATGTTTATATGATTAGTGAGCGAGCGCGAATCGCAATTCAACAGTTGGCAGAATATCTAGTAGAACAGCCAGAGAAAGGCTAAATCAATTAGCTAAATATCAAGAAATGCAATTCATAGATAATCTTGTAACCAAGAGATAGGAGGTAGAAATGGTAAGAGTTCTGGTTGAAAAAATATTTGATCCGCCGATCACAAAAGAAAAGTGGAATCAGGATGTAAAGATGGCAATTCCCTGCCACAGTAGCCATGATGTCCATTGGATTCGTTCCACAATGTCCCATGATCGAACCAGGGTGATCTGTGAGTTTGAAGCCCCCGATGCAGAGACGGTACGGCGATCGTTTCGCAAAGTGGGCTTACCGTTTGCGCGGGTATGGACAGTGGATGTGCTAGAACCCGTTGTGATCGATGATGCCGGGACAATTGGCACAAAGGGGTGGCTGGTCTGCGATCGTATATAACAGCCTTTATGGGTAATAGGGAGACAAGAAGCTCAAAAGACTTTCCTGCCAAAGCTTTCAGATGTTTCTGCTGAGAGGTGACATGAGCGTTCTGGAAGGATCGGTAAGCTGCCTTGGTTGCTGCCCAATCTTTGCTTGCTTGGTTTATCGGGGCTTCTGGTGCCTCTGATAGGTCTTGTGCCAACTTCTTCAACCGAGTATTTAGGAGGTTTCTGCATAAGAATTTACCCAGAATGTCGGTGCTTTGCCCGCGAAGCGGGCAAAGCACCGACATTCTGGGGGTAATTTCATTACTGGAAATCTCCTTAAGCGTTTATCTCCTAGATTGACATACTCAAACTCTTGTTTACTCCAAGATTTTGTCCCTTGTAGGTCACGTTCTATAGCAACTACTTTAGGAGAGCGAAACGTTATGTAAAACCTTGAGTTTTACACCTTAAGAGAGAAGAACAAGCACTATATCAGGTGTTATAGCTAATTAGAGTGCTCCCAGTATGCTTTATGCCTGCAATCGATCATCCTCAGTTAGCAAATCTCGTGCGAGAAACGCGACAGCGTTTAGAACTCTCTCAAACTAAGTTTGCTGCAAAGTTAGGGGTTTCATTTCAAAGCATCAATCGCTGGGAGAATGGGCGAACAAAGCCCTTACCTATTGCATTGAAGCAGATTGAGCACTTATTGCATCAGATGGGTGAGGCCGGTCAGGATTTGCTTGCCAAATACTTCTCAGAGTGAGGATGGGGAACCGATGACCGATAATCTCCGCCACTCTATTTCTTCAAACAATGGTTCATCTCAAGACATTTCCCAAACGGCCAATTTACCTTTAGAGATCCAGGCGCTACAAATCCTCGATAGCAGCGATGACTGTATCAAGGTGCTGGATTTGGAGGGACGTATCCTGTTCATGAATCGGGGAGGGCAGGCACTGCTCGGTATTCAGGACATCACGCCCTTCCTTAACACCTCCTGGGTAAAATTTTGGCAGGAAGGGGAGCAGCAAGCGGCTAGGGAGGCGATCGCCCGTGCAGGAGCAGGCGAAGTTCGCTCGGTTCAAGGCTATTGTCTAACGTTGAATGGCGAACCCAAATGGTGGGATAACAAAATCAGTCCCATTCGAGGTGCAGATGGGAAAGTTGAACGGCTGTTGTGCATCTCACGCGACATTACTGAGCGCAGACAGATTGAGGACCAACGCAAACAAGCAGAGGAGCAATCGCGGGATTTAGAAGAGCGCTATCAAGCCATTATTAATCAAGCTGTGGCAGGCGTCGCCTGTGCCGATCTCGATGGTAAATTAATACTGGTCAATCAGAAATACTGTAATATCACCGGATACTCAGCTGATGAACTGAGGCAACTCCGAATACATGACATTACCCATCCTGAAGACCTCCCTCGTAATGTCGAACTGTTTCATCGGATGCGGACCGAAGGTACGCCGTTTGAAATTGAGAAGCGTTATATCCGGAAGGATGGCTCGGTTGTCTGGGTCAACAACAGTGTCTCGGTGATCCGCGGTCGCAATGGTAAACCGCAATCGGCGGTCGCGATCGTTCTGGATATTACTGAGCGCAAACAGGCAGAAGCATCCCTGCGGGCATCAGAAGAACAGTTCCGCTTATTCACCGCTGCTAGCTCTGACACAGTATATAAAATGAGCGCGGATTGGCGCGAAATGCGTCTCCTTAATGGCAAGGATTTTCTTGCCAGTACCCAACTTCCAAGTCAGATATGGTTTGAGAAATATATTCCTCTAGAAGAGCAGCCTCGGGTAATGGCGGCGATCGCAGAAGCTATCCGCACCAAGAGCACCTTTGAGCTAGAACACCGCATTATTCAGCTAAATGGAACAATCGGCTGGACGTTTTCGCGTGCAATCCCACTGCTGAACGACCAAAATGAAGTCGTTGAATGGCTGGGAGCGGCGAGCGATGTGACGGCCCGCAAACAGGCAGAGTTGAGTGCTGAATTACTCGCTACAGTAACTCAAAACCTGGCTGAGGCAGCCTGTGTTGAAGACATTATTCAAACAGTTGGCGAACAGTTTAACCACTATCTGCAAGTGTCCAATTGTGCGTTTGTCGAAATTAACGAGCGCGCGAAGGTCGCGACGATTGATTACTGCTGGCATCAGGAAGATGTGCCCAGCTTGGTCGGCATTTATCGTCTACCAGAATTTGTCACAGGAGAATTCCTTCAGACTGCCAAACTTGGGCAAACCATTATTGTTCGAGATGTCGAAACTGACCCCCATATTGGTGACCCAGAGCAGTTTGCAGCCCTCAAAATTGGTTCGTTTATCAACGTTCCTTTGATTCGAGAGGGTGAATGGAAGTTTACGCTTGGTATTTATCATCAAACTCCTTATAACTGGCGCAGCAATGAGATTGATTTGATGCGCGAATTGGCGAATCGGATTTGGACAAAGCTAGAACGGACTCGTGTTGAAACCGCTCTACGAGAATCCGAAGCCAAATATCGATCGCTCTTTGAATCAATAGACGCAGGGTTTTGCCTAATTGAAGTTCTATTTGATGACACCGGAAAAGCATTTGATTACCGCTTTCTAGAAGTCAATTCAGCTTTTGAGAAACAGACTGAACTGGTAGATGTGATTGGAAAAACCATCCGCGAATTAATTCCGGAGATTGAGAACCACCGGTCTGAACTTTACGGCAGAATTGTACTAACAGGAGTCTCAGAGCGGTTTCAAAACGTTGTTCAGGAAGCGGGGCAGTTTTACGATGTTTATGCCTTCCGCATCGGTGAGCCGCAAGAGCGCAAAGTAGCGATACTCTTCAACGACATCAGCGATCGCAAACGCCGTGAAGCAAATCTTGCCTTCCTCGCTGACATCACCGAAGACTTCTCGCGTCTTTCGAGCGCTAATGAGATCATGCAAACGGTTGGGGCAAAGATCGGTGCCTATTTGCAGATTACGACTTGCAACTTTGCGGATGTTGATAAAGCTCACGATCAGGTGACGGCTCATTATGGCTGGAGCAGTTCAGATGTGCCAAGTACAAGAGGCACGTTTCGCATTTCTCAGTACTTAAGCAAAGAGTTTGAGCGGGCAAGCCGGGCTGGAGAGATGGTTGTGATTTGCAATACGCAAATTGACCCACGCACGGATGCAGCAGGCTATGCTGCACTCAACATACATTCATTCGTCACCGTTCCGTTTCATCATAATGACACGTGGACCCATTACATCGCCATCTGTGACTCGAAACCCCGCGACTGGCGTGAAGATGAAATTCAACTGATTGAGGAAATCTCAAACCGAATCTTCCCACGTCTAGAACGTGCTCGTATCGAAGAAGCCCTATGGGCATCAGAAGCTAAATATCGATCGCTTTTTGAGTCGATAGACGAAGGTTTCTGCCTGATCGAAGTTCTGTTTGATGAAACTGGAAAGGCATTTGATTACCGCTTCCTCGAAGTCAATCCAGCCTTTGAGAAACAGACCGGGTTGGTGGACGCGATCGGCAAAACCGTACGCGAATTAGTGCCGCAGCTTGAGGAACACTGGTTTGAGCTTTACGGCAGAATCGCGCTAACAGGAGTGCCAGAGCGATTTGAAAACGCTGCCCAACAACTGGGAAGGTTTTACGATGTTTATGGCTTCCGGATGGGTGAGCCACAAGAGCGCAAGGTGGCGGTTCTCTTTAACGACATTAGCGATCGCAAGCAAACTGAAATCGCATTGCGTGAGAGTGAGGAGCGCTTCCGGCTCATGGGGGATGCTGTTCCTCAAATCGTCTGGATTACGAACTCAGAAGGTCGGGTTGAGTTTTTCAATAAACAATGGAGCAACTATACAGGAGTGCCTTACGAGCCAACGACAGCCGCAGAAATTGCTGCCAACTTCGTTCATCCGGATGATGGTGCCATGACGATGGAGGCATTTAATCAAGCGCGCGAGATGGGTAGCATCTTCACGGTCGAACATCGAATTCGAGCAGCCGATGGAACCTATCGATGGTTTCTCGTGAAAGCCGAGCCTTATCGCCACCCAGAAACGGGTGAGATTATTCGCTGGTTCGGTGCATCCGTCGATATCCACGACCGCAAACAAGCTGAAGCGGCGATCGCCGCCGACCTTAGAGATACTCAACTGCTGCGTGACCTGAGTGCGCGGATGACCACTGAAACCGATATTCAGGTGCTTTATGACAAGATTTTAGCGACAGCGATCGCGCTAACACAGGCGGACGCCGGCTCGTTTCAATTCTTCAATCAAGCAACTCAAGAACTGTTGCTGCTTGCCACTCAAGGTATCAGCCCGAAAGTGGGTGAGAAATTTAATCGGTTGAGCACGCGTTGCCATACATCCTGTGGCATTGCATTAGCAACTGGCGAGCGAGCATTTGTGGATTTTGATGTGCCAGCCAGCGAAGACCCTGACGGTTCGAAGCGATTGCATTTTGAGGCTGGGCTGCTCTCGGCCCAATCCACCCCGCTGATGTCTCGTTCGGGCCAACCCATTGGTATGGTTTCCACCCACTGGCGCACTCGTCACCGACCGAGCGATCGTGAATTACGATTTCTCGATCTGCTCGCGCGGCAAGCGGCGGACTTGATTGAGCAGCGACAAGACGCCGCCCAACGTAAACAGCTTTTAGAACGAGAACAAGCCGCACGGGAGGCAGCCGAACGTGCCAACCGCATCAAAGACGAATTTTTGGCCATCTTATCCCATGAATTGCGATCGCCCCTTAATCCCATTCTCGGCTGGTCTAAATTGCTTCAGAGCCGCAAGCTAGACGAAGCAAAAACAGCCCAAGCTTTAGCAACCATCGAACGGAATGCCAAACTTCAATCAGAACTGATTGAAGACCTGCTGGATGTTTCTCGAATTCTACGCGGCAAACTGAGTCTTAATGTGGCTCGGGTCAATCTTGCCTCCACCATTCGAGCCGCAATGGAAACGGTACGGTTGGCAGCAGAAGCGAAGTCCATCCAAATAGAAGCAAGCCTTGTAGAGGATGCCGATTTGATTTTGGGGGATTCCACTCGATTACAGCAAGTGGTTTGGAATCTTCTCTCCAATGCTGTGAAGTTCACCTCCCCAGGAGGACAGGTCAGTATTCGATTAGACCGTCTTGATTCATCTGCTCAAATCATCGTTAGTGATACGGGACAGGGGATTGCCCCTAGCTTTTTACCCTATGTGTTTGACTACTTCCGTCAAGAAGATGGGACGACAACCCGAAAGTTCGGTGGATTAGGGTTAGGTTTGGCGATTGTGCGTCATTTGGTTGAATTGCATGGAGGAACGGTGAGTGTTGAAAGCCCTGGTGAAGGGCAAGGAGCAACCTTTACCGTCCGGCTTCCTCTCCTGTCCCCATCATCGAACACCAACCAGGATGAGCGATCGCCCGACCCATCTCTCGATTTGAGGGGCACTAAAATTCTGGTTGTGGATGATGAATCCGATACCCGAGAATTGGTGGCATTTGTATTAGAGCAACAAGGGGCACAGGTAACAGCCGCTACTTCTGCCCAGGAAGCATTGAGCATTCTGCCTCAAGCGAAACCAGATGTTCTACTCAGTGACATTGGGATGCCGGAGATGGATGGCTATATGTTGATCCAACAGGTGAGAGCGCTTGCCCCCGAACAGGGAGGCCAAATCCCGGCGATCGCCCTCACAGCTTACGCAGGGGACACCAACCGGCAACAGGTTATTGCCGCAGGCTTTCAAAAACATATCTCAAAGCCTATTGAACCGGAAGTGTTGGTACAAGCGATTACAGGTCTGGTTGGGAATAATTAGAACGCGACGAGAAGTCTTGTGAAGTTATCTCTATCTAAATTTGTACCAGCCACGATTGTTTTTGTGAGAGCCGCGCGGAGCGCGGCTCTCACAAAAACAATCGATTTTATGCGCTTGAAAAGCGCTGTATCTGGCAAAAATACCCACTATGGGATGAAAGATGCAGCTTTGAGTGCGTTTAGCTGAATAAATCAAATAGGCTCAAGAATTTGATAGTGGAGCAAGAATTAGATAGCAGGGGGATAAGCATTTTCCTACCCTAAAAATGTCTTGAGAGAATGCATCAGCAAAGGTAGGAAGAAAAATGGCACATCTATGGCACATTGATGCTAGTCCACGTGGAGAATGTTCTCATTCTCGTACGCACTCGAATAAGTCTTGCTCGACAAAATTGGGGGGAATAGTCATGTTTGCACAGCTATATTTTCCGCTAAAACTAACAGCAGCACTTGGATGTGGGTTAATTGCAGGAGTGTTCTTTGCCTTCTCGACCTTTGTCATGCAAGCTTTGGCTCAGCAACCACCCGCTCAGGGAATTGCTACCATGCAATCCATTAACATCACGGTGATTAACCCCTGGTTTATGGCTGCGTTTTTGGGTACGAGTGTTGTTTGTCTAGTTTTAATTGTCTTTTCGCTACTCAATTGGCAACAGCCCATAGCCGTTTATTTGCTCATTGCTGCTTTGCTCTACCTGATCGGTTGTTTTGGGGTGACAATCGTGTTCAATGTCCCCCTTAATAACGCGTTAGCTGCTGCAAACCCTAACAGTAAAGAAGGCGTAGAGCTTTGGTCTAAATATCTGACGAACTGGATGTTTTGGAACCATATTCGGACGATCGCAGCATTCATAGCCGCCGCCTTATTTACAATGGTGTCCAAAGCTCCACTAAGAATGTAGAGACTGATATAAAACGCTGGGGCAATCATGCCAATATCAAAAAGTATTGACTGCTTGATCCTACAAGCAGAGGGACGGGAAGCCTAGTATACGCCTTAGGTGATGCGCCCGATGTGCGATCGCTGGCAATCAGCTCTTCAGGTGTTCTCTATATGAATGTCCATGTGGGAGGAATTTTACGGTCGCGTGCGGGCAACTGCAGTGTGTCACGAAGCCGAATCCGCAACAATTTTAATGAGCGTATTATTGACATTAGTTCGGACAGTTTTTCTGAAACCCTTGATTTTGCGTGCGCTTCGCGCACGCAAAATCAAGGGTT
Source organism: Leptolyngbya sp. PL-A3 (assembly GCF_039962325.1). NCBI lineage: Bacteria > Bacillati > Cyanobacteriota > Cyanophyceae > Leptolyngbyales > Leptolyngbyaceae > Leptolyngbya > Leptolyngbya sp. PL-A3. The sequence goes on along the minus strand of NZ_JAMPLB010000035.1, from coordinate 47,130 downwards.
TCAGAAAAACTGTCCAGAGTATTGATTGAGACCAGGTGGAAGCAAGGCAGCCCTTTATCGTCTTGAGTGTGTCATTCCCCAACACCTAATTGGTACTTCAGAAATGCCAATTAAGCGATTAGGTACGGTGGTGTGGGGCACTTCATGCCCCACACCACCGTTGCTGTTCTTAACGAGCGATCGCATCTTCAACTACAACCAGGTATTCCGAGCCATGTTGGATGCCATGCTTTGGCTCAGCTTTTGTGTAAGGTTTGGTCGTATCAACGGAACGATACGTCCTATTGCTTGCGCCAATAATGGGCGGTCATGAAGTGCTGCCACTGCCCGTCATCCCTCAACATATGGGAAGTTAGAATTCGATGATCGTCACTCTTGAACTCGATCACGTCTTTGTACTTTCCTAGTTTCTCGTCACCCGTCATAGCAGGTCCTTCAGAATTTAGCGTTAGCACGGTTTCATCTGCATTTAACTCCCCATCGTATTGCCAAAGATGCGTCATCATTGATCCAACCCATGTGCCCACATAGCGTTGTTTCTGTGGGTCGTAGCCGAGGGTCATCAGCGTTGTTGCAAGACCACATCCAGGCATCTCACCCTGTCCTTCCGCCAGAATCCAGATTTCCCCAATCGAGCGAACAGTCTCGGTTCCTGTTGATTTTACGGGAGGTTGATCGGGACCCATCATCGCTTCGGTTTCATAAGTCCACTCACCAACGAGCTTCTGCAGCCATTGATGTTCTTTTTGAGGGTGAACAGGCATGGGTGAGCTTTGTTCGATTTGGATGGTTTCCATTTTTTATCTCCTTATGATGAATGATGGAAGATTGCGATCGCATTGATGTTGAGTCAAAAGCACTGCACTCTACCCATACGTTGGATGTTGCGGCCATCCGCTTGGAGAGTCTTCAAAGTCCTCTTGCCGCCCATAGGGGGTCACATCGAGAAGACTGTAGGTATCAGTGAGGGATTCAACGCCACGGGCATAAGTCGAGTAGGTGTAGATCAGTACAAATGTTGTGTCACGCTCATTCAACCTTGAAAGATCACCCAAGGCATTAACGTAGCCTGTACAGCCCATACAACCCTTCTCCCACTCCGGAGCAAACATGAAGTGGTAGATGATGAGTTGGGTCCGTCCTGCAAATAAATCGATCAGTTTGACAGGGCCATTCGATCCTTCAAAGGTATATTCCTTTTCAAGTTTGACCATAGGCAGCCTGCGTCGTTCAGCATTGATGCGATCGCGATGCTTTGTCAACTCTTTCTCATGTTCAAGCAGTGTTTTACGAGCAGTCAGCCACTCATCTCTTCCAACAATACTTGGATGTGCAATTGTTTTCTGAAACATGGTGAATCTCCACGGTGTAATGGTTGAATTCGAACAACAAGCTACGTTGCATCTGCAGTTTTATTGAGGTTTACATCTCTACCTTGTCCTGGGTAGATTGAGCCTGATCAATTGCGCTTGGTCTAGAAGTCCTGAGCGAGTTGGGCAGCTTCCATATAGCAATGCTCCCGCTCGGCGTTGTTCAGAGCGTTTTTGAGGTATAGATCAGTAGTAAATATCTCATTCGGCTGCCTCCTTTGTGGTTAAGTCGAACGGCGATCGCTCAAATCGACATCTCACTGAAAAAAAATCTATTCAGCACGGTCGAGCTTTGCCCCCTTTGTAAGTTAGTCGAACGGGAATTGCCCTAATCGACACATTCCCAAAATTTTTTTATGTTTTTTGTGTCAGATATGGCTTTAACTACAAAACCAGTTCCGTTTGCCGGTCGTGTTTCTGGGACTGCAGTGAGCTGCCAGAACAGCGTTGTCCCTCGCTCAACCATAGATAAGGAGATTTCCAGCAATGAAATTACCCCCCAGGATGTTGGTGTTTTGCCCGCTTCGTGGGCAAAACACCAACATCCTGGGTAAATTCTTATGCAGAAACCTCCTAAGCTCCGAATCCACCGTTGTTCGCGTTTGCCATTGCTATTGCGGGTTAGTTTGAACCCCTACAAATTTCGGGCGGAAAGATTCGCTGAAAGAGCTGAAGTTGCTGGCAGTAGTGAGTAATGCGTCCGTAAGTGATGAATGCAATCAGAACGTAGCTCACGGCTAACAACAGCAGCAAATTTTTCTGATGCTCGGGGTGATTCAGCTTCAACTTGGACAACACTCCCACCAATGCGCCACCCACGGAACCCAGGGGTACGAGAATGATCGCCATCTGCACAATAGTAATTCCTCCATAGGGACCACTTCCCATAATTTCTGGCTTTGAAAAAATGGGCAGTACAGCCACTAGAAGCGTCCCAAAGAAAGCACCAATGATCGCTTTTGCGATGCTTTTTTTGAGGGAGTGGGAGATGATTCCTACGATAAATCCTACGATGGTTCCCACTATGATGGCGACCATTAAGCTAATCACAGTGCCATTCAGCAAAGCGGGCAAGATAATATCAATAAAAAGATTACTCATTTAAAATCTCAATAGTTGTCAAAAATTATAAGCTAGATGATTACTGGCTTCAGACTGTTCAACAGATCTGAGTGATGCTAACGACTCGCTTAAGGCAAGAGCAAGGCCACGAGAGGATGTCAGAAACCAACCGCAAGCCGGTGAGCTGCCAAACGAGACAGGCGATCGCCCCTACATACTGAGGCGATCGCCCTGTCCACTGAGTCTTCCAGTTTTTCGTCTGTCCAACATAGGAGGTTTGTGCACAAGAATTGACCCAAGATGTTGGTGCTTTGCCCGCGAAGCGGGCAAAGCACCAACATCCTATGGGTAATTTCATTACTGGAAATCTCCATACCAAAGGTTGAATCGCTTCGGGGTAATCCGAATGCTGTTGTAGACGCTCTTGAGCCGGAGAATTCTACTCAACCCATTATCAATACAGATACGTTGTACACGTAAGCGACAAGAAATTTCTGCTCCGCATTGATTCGGAGCTATATACCGTGTTGGAGAAGTGGGCAGCCAATGATCTCAGGAGCCTGAATGCTCAGGTTGATTATCTGCATATAGCTATAGAAGCAACCAAAATCACAAGTAAAAATATTTAGAGAGTCAATACCCTCACAGTTGATATTTAGATGATGTTATGGAGTGATTAACTTTTTCATAGTTGAAAGCCTAAACAGATTAGCCATTCAAATGACTTATTCGGTGACAACTTTTATACTAGCTTTCAAACCTGAAACTTTTTGTTTTTCTATTGATACGCAAAATATTTTAATTTAGGACAACATTGCGTTTCTGGAAGAAATTTATCCTGTTGTAAACCAAAGTATGAATAGGATCTATGCAAAATCGAAACTATGAGATTAGTTTACTTGAGCTCGCTTAATGCGAGTCTCATCATCCTTCTTGTTCTTGAAAGGATACTTAGACCTTTGGTGATCTTTTTTAAGGAGCTTCATGCTGTCCTCCGTAGCTGTCCGGAATTTAGCTAAGAAAATTGCGCTCTAAATTACATTTTTTCGGTTACAACTGTCTCTTGTGTTCTTCCGAATAAAGTTCACCCTTTAGGGGAACCAAAGCGTTCTTCTAAACGCGTTCGTTGCTTATCCAGGAGGGCCCATGTCCAACTTCAGTGCTGTATTCGTTGAAGTTTTTCCTCTATCCCTTTAAGTCCTGCATCTCAGGCTAATTCTGAAGCCTTGAGCCTTTGCAACCCATAGGTCAAACCTGACCCATTTATCCTTGGGGCGTGTTCAAAATGCCTCAAGCTTGGCACGGCGTTTTTTAGAAGAACAGTAGCTAGCTCATACTGTTTTGTCGCTTCGGAGCTGTCTCCAGTCCCTTGTCCACTTTTTTCTAGGGTAGGAGTAGCCATCAACGAAGCATTTCAGGTTGTAGCATTTACAATTTTTAGGAGGTTTCCATGGCCACCATTACAAGCATCACGCTGCCTTCCAATGAGACCTACGGGAATCAGGAAATACTAGAATTTACGGTGACATTTGATGAACCCGTCACCATTACCCCAGATGGCGCGGATTCAGTACGTATTCCCGTTACATTAGATGCAGGGGATACTGCTTTTGCGGTTCTCCAGGGAACAGGTGCGTCTTCAACAACGCATACCTTTAGCTATGCCGTTACAGAAGGCAACCTTGACACCACAGGTATCCAATTAGGTACAGCGATTGAACTGGGTGGTAATGCCACGATTGTTGATGCTGCTAGTGCTCCTGCGACGCTCACATTCCCAAGTGTTGGAGATACAACAGGGATTTTGGTGGATGCTGTCGCACCTACCATTACAACTGTCACCCCACCGACAAATGGCACCTATGGTGTTGGGCAAAATCTTGATTTCACCGTCACCTTTGACGAAGCCATTACCCTAACACCGGGTACAGGTTCCATTCGCCTGCCCATCACGTTGGATTCAGGCGAACCTATTTTTGCTGAATTGCAAGGCCCCGGTACAGACCCCAACTCCTACGTGTTCCGCTACACGATTGCTGAAGGAAATGTTGATAGTAATGGTATTGAAGTTGGAACGGCGCTTGAGTTGCAAGGGGATGCTACGGTCGGTGATGCTGCTAACAACAGTGCTGTACTGACCCTTCCAACTGGCGTAGATACGACGGGTGTTTTGGTGGATGCCGTTGCACCGACCATCACGGCGGTCGCATTACCCACGAACGGCACCTATGGGGTTGGACAGAATCTCGACTTTGCGGTCACCTTCAGTGAAGCGGTTACCCTCACCCCCGGTACAGGGTCTATCCGCCTACCCATTACTCTGGATTCGGGCGAACCGCTATTTGCTGAACTGCAAGGCCCTGGCACCGATCCAAACACTTACATCTTCCGGTACACCGTTGCTGAGGGTAATACAGATACCAATGGCATTCAGGTTGGAACCGACTTACAGTTGGAGGGCGATGCCACCATCACCGATGCCGCAAACAATTCTGCAACACTAGCCATTGCTAATGTTGGAGATACAACAGGCATTCTGGTGGATGCGGTTGCACCTGAAGTGACAACGATCGCCCTTCCCAGCGATGGTGTCTATGGTCTAGGCCAGACATTGGAATTCACGCTCACCTTCTCAGAGGCAGTTACAGTAGATACCACCGCAGGAACGCCCAGTTTATCCCTTACAGTTGGGTCAGAGACCGTTGATGCAGCTTACATCTCTGGCAGCGACACTAACGCGTTGGTCTTTGGCTATACCGTAGCGGCAGGTGATGAAGATACGGACGGTATTGAGGTTGGCTCCGCGCTGAACCTGAATGGTGGCACGATTCAGGATACAGCGGGCAATGGTGCTACCCTGGCACTGGCTCCAACCGAAAATACGACAGCTTTGCTGGTGGGAAGCCCCAGTGATGATCCCTTAAATGGAGGAACTGGGGAAGATGGGCTAGTAGGAGGCGTTGAGTCTGATCCCTTACTGGGGGGAGGGACTCAGAGCAGCGTAAGCTACGAGGATTTAGTTGGCTCAGTTAATCCGGCTTCTTTGCTTGATCCATCGCAGGGCTTTACGCCATTGCAACCGCTATCCCCGTCTACCATGCTGAATCCTTCCGACCAACTTGTAACACTGGGGACGTCAACGCCGTTGCAAATTGACGAAAGAGGTTCTGAGGTAGTTCCCTTACTGGTTCCTCTAACAAACTCCTAACCCACTCCAACGGCTCATCCACGATGAGCTGGCTCATGCTTGCATGCGACGAGTGGTAGGGCTGTAGCTTGGATTGAAATATCATTGACAGGACAACTTGATCTTTGTACGGGTTGTCCTGTCTCATTCTGTCTGCACAATACAGGCTTCCGCTCATCAATACTCTGGACAGTTTTTCTGAAACCCTTGATTTTGCGTGCGCGAAGCGCACGCAAAATCAAGGGTTTCAGAAAAACTGTCCGAACTAATGCTCATGAACTGCTTTATAAATACAGCAACGGTGGTGTGGGACACGAAGTACCCCACACCACCGTACTTAATCAACGTTCACAGCGCTATATCACCGGGCGATCGCTTCTTTTTCCTACCAAAATCAACGGCCTGTCAAAACCCTTGTGGTCGGGCATTGTGAGAGTTACGATGCAGACTGGCTCCCTTTAGAAGGTCACTGTCTTACGCTTTAGAGTTGATCTGAGTGTCTGTTGATCTCAAAATCAGGAGGTGAAAATGACCCTGCTGCAATGTAGCTATAACCTAAGTAGCCCATTATGAGAATAAGGGCGATCGCCAACAATTTCTCTAAAATTTCGTAACCTGAAGCAGACCGTACCATTGATTGGGAATTCGGTTTCTTACCTGAATAGATTCGAAGATGCCGGATGTCTTCTACAACAGGCGGGCCTTCTAACTTTTGTCCCTTGAACTCATTCATGCTGGGATACCCATCATCTAAAAAAACAAGATGTTAATGCCTATATATGGCATCCCACCTGATGGAAATAACGGATTGAGAATTGTGCAAAAAAAGATATCTTGTCACCTTTCTAAAAATTCAGGAGCTAATTGGCGACATTTTTTTATTGTCTACGCATCTTAATGAATGAAGCTATCGATGCTGTATTCAGGCTAATCAGCATTAACCGCATCTGTGCTCATTCCTTAGGAAGAGATAGATAAATTTGGTGTGAATGATCTGGATGTGATCTAACACACAAAGTTTATTTGAAGGATTCAAAATAAAATACGTATATGTACTACTTGTTGTTCTGTCTAAATATTTTATTTGTATTTTTTCGTATGGTTTAGTATTGTTAAGTTAGCTAATTAATATGTTCATATTTCTTCGTGGCGATGAGGGAACTTATTTTGGGTTGTTATCGTCCTTTATTTAATGTGTGTTTTTCCAATATCAAAAGTATGCTTCGTTTGGTCGACAGATTAGCTGGAGAGCTATAGCACACAGAAGCTGTAACGCTTGGAAAGCAATGACACAGATATTTTCCTGTCGCTTGCTGGTCGTTGATCAGTATGCCGATACATCAGAGATTCAACCTCTCTAAGTAACCTCAGTTCGGGTTAAGGGCTTTTTCGAGTGCCGCGCGAAGCGCGGCACTCGAAAAAGCCTATCATTGCGTGCGGTCGCGCACGCAATGATGGGCGGTTCGGCTTATCCCGAACTGACGTTAAGTAGCGTACCAAAGTAGGCCTCCTTAAAAGCTGCTACCCAGATGATGGGGCAGAAATTAAACGTCTACCTGGGGCTGTCCAGGCCACTCAGGGATGTCTGATGAATATTGCGGCGCTCGCCATTCTAGACCAAGTTACTCGTCTACCTGAAGGCTATGAGAGCCCTTATAGCTTGGGAAGTACTGCCGGTTGTCCACTGTTTTATTCAAGCGGATCTATAGGCAGTAATGAATGTAGAATGAGCGATCGCCGCAGTTGAAGATTGTTAAATGCACACAACAAAAAGCAAGGTGACGCAAAGCGTCACCTTGCTTTTTGTTGTGTGCATTTAACCTTACTTGTTATAACTGGGCGAAGAGCCCTAAAGCTACAACACATCCAGAAGGCATGGTAGCAGCTACACGAGAAACGGTGGCTCTTCTCCGTCGATTACCTTAGGGAGATGAGGGTTTTCTTAACCAAGCTGCGATCGCCGTATCGAGGGAGAATAAACCACCACCATTAGTCAGGAAGAAGCTAAACCACAGGGCGTAGAGGGAAGCCGTTTCCAACGGAGGAACCTGCCAGCCGTCTTTTTTGAGATGAAAGAATATCGCAATTAGCATGGTAAATAGCAGTACCAGGGCATTTAGCCGAGTGAATAATCCAACTGCCAGCAGAATCGAACTTACAATCTCAGCATAGGCAGCACAATAGGTCAGGAAAACTGGGTAGGGTAAGCCAATAAAACTTACAACCCCGCTCGCAAAACCCTGCACGTCTGCCAATTTGCTAAATCCGTTATGGATCATCAGTAAGCCCACCACCACTCGAAAAATTGTCCAGGCTACCTGGGCAGTGCGGTTTTCGATCGGGGTAGATTGCAGAGTGGCGTTCAGTAATGTTGGTTTCGTTTGAATTGCAGTCATTGCTAGGAATAGTTTCAGTTAGGTTTAATTGATTTTCGCCCATAACTGCCCAACTGATTCTGCTGTCCTGATGTTCTGGGCGATTGTTTACCGGATGGGGTAGTAGAGCAGTAGGTAACGACAGACTCTAACTGCCTGATTAATGCCCTAAACATACGGCTGTCGCTAAGTTCTCATACAAACGGCTAAACCGTCATTGCTTTAGAGAGCGTGTGGCAGGGGTTATAGCTTCTCAGGGGATAAGATCTTGAGTATTTCTACTTTTCGAGAACTGCCCACCCCATACTCGATCGCAATCTAATTCCACAAGGATTTGATGCAGACCCTATCTCTAAATTTAAATATGAAAAAGCCGCCCAGTAAGTAGCAGCGGCTTTATCAGGTGCTAATTTGTACTCATTTTGGCAGAGCTTGCTTGGCTTGGCTATCTGCCAAAAGGGTGAGGTGAAATGTGAGAATTTGTGTAGCGCTCTATCTGAGGGGACTCTTTGGGAGCATCTCAATTCTCTGCTATGCTGTCGTGCTTACTAAGTAGAACATTCACTCCACTGAAAACTCCATATTCAGCTTTTTAGCATCAAGTCTCTTTCGTAAGTTAGATACAAGATCCAGTTCTTATGGAAGAAAGGCTTATGGATAATTGCCGATAGTCTGGAACCTGTTCACGTTTAAACAATCTTTCCAACTCATCCATAAATAATGAGAAGGATTGGTAGGATTCTGCCCTAGAGGTGAGCCAGTAGTCGATTGGTATTCCTTAAGGACCGCTTGAACGTGATCGAACTGTAATGCAAGGAGAAACAGTAATGATTCCACCTGCTTCAAATCGACAGCTATGGTTCCGCGTTGCTCTTGCTGCCCTATTTCCTATATCACTTATCACGGTGGGCTTGCGAGAACCTGCGGCACAAGCTCAGGAACAGTCAGGCGATCGATCGACCACAGCGTCAGATGGGGTTTATCTCTACGGAACCTCTCCTCAACCTAACCAACTGGCACGAGATTACGTTCTGTTTGAGCGTCACAATGACGAAGTAATTGGTGCATTCTATGTGCCACAGTCTGAGTTCACCTGCTTTTCAGGCGATATCGAGGGTAGCCAGTTGGCGGTTGAGGCTGTAGTTCCCGAGGTATCTGAGCCCCGTGAAGTAAAAGCAGAATTAAACAACTTGCATAAAGTTCGCACGATCAGTGCGAACGATCATCGAATGCTAGATATGTGTAGGGAAGCGGCACCTGTCCGCTAGTTCCACTCCTCCCGGGTGGCTGATTTTGCGTGTACAAGGCGCACGCAGAATCAGCTTGAATCTTTGTTAAGGCTTTGGTAGTTGGCTTATACGTTGCGCAAGCCAAAGCAGAAGATGAATAACGCTCAAGTAAAGAGAATCCGTCACAATGATCGCAGGAGAAATGCTATTAGTCATGGAATTTTAGGACATGCAAAAGCCACTGCTACTCATCAAGTGCGTTCAGAATATGATTTAGCGGTTCAATGATTTGTGAGTTCTGTCTTGGGAGGGATGAAGTGGTTCTCCTCGTGATAGAACTTTAACAAATCTAAACAGTGCATTATAAGAGTAAGTTCCCTTTGGTTCTGGATAGAGGCTGTGTTCTTCAGTTATGGAGCATCCCCAACGCCCCCAGCAAGATATCGATCCAAATCAGGCTCTTTTTATCGCTGATAGCCTGGAAGTTCGCGATCGCATTGATGATCTCAATCAAAAGCTTCTGACTGCCCTTCAAACAGTTCCGAAGTCTTGGCTCATCTCCTTAGGATGGGGGCAAGAACTCATGCAAGGTCAGGAGTTTTCCTTTGATGAAGATGATTATGATTCAAGAGAATGACATCAAATTTCTAGAAACCTATATATAGGCTCTTAGAAGCTTGATGTTGTTTTTGATTGCTTTGAAAGTTTGATCTTGGCTCTATCTAAAGATAGATGACTTGTTATAGCAACCTCAGTTTGGGATGGGTGCATCCCAGTTTTGTTAATGTGGCGGGCGAAGCCCGCCACATTAACAAAACTGGGATTTCAATCTGCAAAAGTGGGATGTACCCGTTTGGGATAAGCTGAAGCGCTATTCTGGAATATGCTTTGAGTACATTGAAAGGGTATTTTCGAGTGCTGCGCAACGCTCAGCCCTCGAAAATACCGTCAACCTGGCCTCAAGTTACGATAGTAGATTGTGGAGAAGAGAACTGCTGCCTCTAGCATTTTTGAGGGGATGCCAATTCTCCATATAAAGCAGATTACAAAAAACCGCAGAGTCAACTGCGGTGAGGGGTGTTTGTAGCAGATTTTTAACATGTCTAGTCTACCAACAAGTAATCTGTTAAATACCCTCTTAAAGGTAGAGCTCGGTTTCATTTTTATAAAAACTGGTCTGAGCTTTGTTTTAAAGGGCTATAGTGCGGCTTCCACATCATTTCTCATTTGGTTCAGACATGGGGAGGGATTGTAGGTGTGTCCTACACCCCTTCTCTGTGCTCCAACTCAATGAGAGGGGTATCAGTTGTGCACTCCCCTTTTTGGTCAATCGTTATCACTGGCCTAGAGGCGAGCTGCATCTTTGCTGCTATCAAAATGGGGCAATGAAAATGGCCCTGTTGCAACATAGCTGTAACCTAGATGTGCCGTGATAAGGAGCAGGGCGATCGCCAACAATACTTCTAAAATTTCATAGCCTGATCTCGAACGTAGCGTTGATTGAAAATTCGGCTTCTTATCCAAACGTGCTTGAGGGAATGAAGAGTGTTCTTGCGTAACAGGAGGATCTTCTATTTTTTGCTCGTTAAACTTTCTCATGCTGGCCTACCTACCGTTTATAGAAACAAGGGTCAATAATTAAATACAAAATCTCGCTTGGTATCGAAAGAATAAGCGCAGATTGAAATTCTCTATAGAAACTTTTTAGTATGTCTCTTCAAGATTTAGAAGCCTATTAGCAATAGGTCTATTGCCTACCTACCCTAATTAAGTAAGCCATCAATACTTCTACTCAAGTTAGCAATCACTAGCAATACCCGCTCCATCCTGTAGTGGGACTCAGATAAGGCTGACACGAATGGCCCGGAAACGCTCTAACCCAGCGAAGTTTTAGGAATACAAAAAAACATAACCACATTGATTTATACCATCTACTTCATATTTTATTTATATTTTTCGAATTCTGCTTTGCAAAATTTAGTATAGTGAAATCGTCGTTTAAGATACATCTAATTTTCTGAATTTATTCGGGAACTTATTTGATCATATTGTCGTCGCACGTCTAATCTGGCTTCTTTCAATAATAGAAGTAGGCCTTATTTAATCGATGGATTAACTTAAAAAATACCGTTTGTGGACGCTCTAGCAGTTGGAAGATAATGAATGGCAAAGCTATCTCCCTGTCGATTGTTGGTTGTTGACCAGTATGTCGACACATCTGAACTATTCACATTTGCCCTTGAAACAGCAGGTGCATCGGTCGTAACTGTTTCTTCTGCCACAGAAGCTTTGAGAGCTTTAGATGAAAGCCATTTTCATGGGCTGCTTTGCGAAATTGTCCTTCCCGATATGGATGGGTGTGAACTACTGCGCCGCTTACGCACGGGTACAAAAAAGTATTGGCAATATTTACCTGCGATCGCGATTACTGGATTTGTGACTAGAACCATTCAACAAGAGGTTTTAGCTGCCGGATACTCAGCTTATATGGCAAAGCCTGTAGATTTGGATCAACTCATTGCTGCGATCGCTACCCTCATCCAACCTTTATAGCCGGCGTAAGTCCTATTCGAGATAGCCCTAGAAAGAAGTTGCTTCAGAGCAGCGTAGCTATTTATGAGGATTTGCCTAGCGTGATAATCTCCTCTTATGGCATCCCTCTAAAGGTAGAATCCATCTGTTTCAAATGTTAATAAAAACCGCCATCTAATGACGGCGGAGAAAAACCCTTAAGGTATCTAGGTTTAGCATTCCCTATATTGCTTCCATTGCGACATTTAATATCCTAATGATGCGATCGCCCAATTTAGCAGGGTTAGTAAGGAACTCAGCCTAAAAACTTTAAAGTTTAGTACGTTCCCTAATTCTAACCTCAGTTCGGGATAAGCTGAAGTGCTCATTTTGGCGTGCGCTTTGCACACGCCAAAATGAGCGTTTTCGAGTGCCGCGCAACGCGCGGCACTCGAAAATGTCCTTAACCCAAACTGAGGTCGATTCTAGGGTGCTCCCTAGAATTACAAAGACGGTCTGTTTTTCTATCTAAAGGGGTATCTTTTCGTGCACAAGGATAGGTACTGTGAGAGAAATAATTAATCTTTCACTTAAAAAAAGGTTATCAACGTGTGATTTCTTCCTGGCATAATCCTCTCCCATCCGAGGAATACGCAGCTCATTTGGTAGTTGTCTGTTTCTACAGTGGCAGATGGATTCCGATCATGTTTTACCCACTCATTGATGCAATCGAATTGCATCGAAAAGCAAAACCCCTGGGGCAAGAATTCTTTATCTTTCCCTCTAGCGAAGCGCTAATCGAGAAACTTAGATTCCATGAATACTATGGACTGTAGAGGGAGAAGGCATCTTCTTCCTCACAAGCTCGTGTAGGAGCAATGGTATGTATTTACAGAGTGGATGATGAATAGAAAAGTCATCATCAAGATGCGCACAATAGATTGCTTACAGCGCTTTGCGCTTGAATCAGCCACGGTTGTTTTTGTGAGAGCCGCGCGGAGCGCGGCTCTCACAAAAACAACCAGATTTTAAGCGTTTGAAAAGCGCTATCAGTCAATGATGAATCTCCACAATTTAGGACAGTTATGTTTGAAAAGCCGCACTCAGCACGGCTTTTCAAACATAATCTGTCTGCTTCTGAGCGTGTAGCACTATATNCAAAACTCAACCCTATTTCAAAACCAAGATAAAAAGTGGCACTGTACTTCGCACAGTGCCACTTTTTTACAGGTTGTTTTTGTGAGAGCCGCGCGGAGCGCGGCTCTCACAAAAACAACCAGATTTTAAGCGTTTGAAAAGCGCTATCAGTCAATGATGAATCTCCACAATTTAGGACAGTTATGTTTGAAAAGCCGCACTCAGCACGGCTTTTCAAACATAATCTGTCTGCTTCTGAGCGTGTAGCACTATATTCGAAGTTTTGATGTCGTTTACACCTCTACCTTTTCCTGGGCAGATTCAGCCTGATCGATTGCATCAGCTTCCATGTATACCAGTTCCCAAATGTGGCCATCTAAATCTTGAAACCCGTGCCCATACATGAACCCGTGGTCTTGAGGTTCGTTGTAAGTTGTACCACCAGCGGCAATTGCTGCACGAATCATTTCATCCACTTTTACTCGGCTCTCAACAGACAAGCACGTCAGCACTTCAGTACTTTTTGTGGCATCACAAATCGCGTTTGGGGTGAACGTCTTGAACTTCTCGTGGGTCAAAAGCATCACGAAGATGTTTTCAGAGACAATCATGCAGGCGGCAGTTTCATCAGTAAATTGAGGATTGAACTGAAAGCCAAGTTGTGTAAAAAACTCGATCGATTGCTTGAGATTTTTAACAGGTAGATTGACAAAAATTTGAGTACCCATGGTTTCTCTCGGCGTTGTGTGTTGTAGAACGATCTGTGAAAAACTGCAAGTAAGTTGAAGGGTGATTAGAAGATTCAGACCACCTGCTCACAGTTGACCATCCATGGTGTACCGAACTGGTCAATCAACATGCCAAAACGGGCAGACCAAAAGGTTTGAGCGATCGGCATCGTCACTTTGCCGTTTTCTGCTAAGGCGTAAAAAATAGCTTCGGCTTTGGCTGGCTCGGTAACGCTAATCTGTACGTAGAAGCCTTGAGAGGTTTCAAAATATCCGGGTGGGCAGTCAGACCCCATTAACAAGCGATCGCCCAAATCAAGGCAAGCATGCATAATTTTGTCATGCCATTCAGGTGATACATTTTCTGCCGAGGGTGCTTCCTTGTGCGTCATCATCATCGTGATCTTGCCACCGAGACATTGCTGATAGAACTTAAACGCTGCCTCGCAGTTACCATTGAACATCAGATACGGATTGATTTTCATGACTGCTCCTTTGATTCGTCTAGTGGATTTCGTTATGGATTGAGAGTAAGGACCGCTTGAGAATTTTCTGGACTAAATGGCACCGAGATATGTTCATGTAAGATCTGCCATTCGCTCTGGTGTCTCTGACAAACAGTCGTAGCGCGCATCCACATTTGCATCGCAGGATGGTCTTCTTCTCCTGTGAAATGGAATAGCCAGTGCGCAGCTGCTAAATCACCATTGACAGTAACCGTAAGATCTCGTGTTTCCATCCCAAAAGAGTCTGGGAAGTAAGGCAAACAGTCCTTCCATAATTGGCGAATTGCTTCTTTCCCTTTGGTTTGGAATGGCGGTTTGACGTCAAAGAGGATAGCCCCATCAGCATAGCGAGACATGATTTGATCCACGTCCTTTGTGCAAATAGCATGCTGTTGGTCGGTAATTAGCTGGTGAATTTGAGCTTCATGGGTTGTGTGAGTATTTTCTGTTGCTGTGTTAGAAAATGACTCTGTAAACTCAGCACTGGCTTCCTGAACATCTTCAGGAAAGTCTTCAAATTCCTGTACTTGACGGACTTCGATCGTCTCATTGCCTGAGGCCGGACAGCGAGAAGCCCACTCAATGGCTTCCTCTTTCGAGTTCACTTGAATCATCCAGTAGCCACCAAGCACCTCCTTCACGTCTGAGGAAACTCCCTCAGTCACTTCTGGCTTTCCCTCACTGAAGGTCACCCGTGCGCCCATTGAGGGTGGGTGAAGCCCTTCGAGGGTAATGAGTACACCCGCCTGTTGAAGGGATTCGTTATATTTCATCATGGCTTCAACCGCTTTGGCATCCGGCATCGCTCCTGGAGCTGCATTCTCGTAGCCTCTGGGAATCATGAGCAACATAAATCGCATTGAAGTATCTCCTTGTTCAATTTGTGGATTGAAGGTTCTAATAGTTGGATTGGGACGGTTGGCAAAATCAGGCAAGCTGGAACTAGCGAACACTAGCCTTTTGGCAAACCTGCAACTTCAAGCACAGGGCGAATCTCGACCGTGCCAACTCGGGCACCTGGAATCTGCGCGGCGATCGCGATCGCTTCATCCAGATCCTGAGCATCAATAAGGAAGAAACCGCCCAATTGTTCACGGGTCTCAGCAAATGGGCCATCGGTCACCAATGATTTGCCCTCACGTACCCGGACACTGGTTGCTGTCGCAACAGGATGGAGGGGAGCAGTCGCCAGATATTGGCCCTTTACGTTGAGTTCCTGGGCGAGTTGGGCCGATTCTGCATAGCAATGCTCCCGCTCAATTTCGCTCAGAGCATTTTCTTCCATGTAAATCAGCAGCATGTATTTCATTGGGTTGCCTCCTTTGCAAGTGAATCGAACAACAATCGCTCAAATCGACACCTCGCCAAAAAATTTCTCATTCGGTACGATTGAACTTTGCTTCCTTTGTAAGTGAATCGAACAACAATCGCTCAAATCGACACCTTGTCAAAATTTTTTGATGTCTTTTTATGTCAGGTATGGCTTCAACCTCAAAATCAGATGTAACTCAGGCGATTGCTTCAGTTTATCGGGCCGAATGGGGGCGGATTGTCGCCATCCTGATTCGACTAGTGGGAGATTTTGATATTGCAGAGGAAGCGGCACAGGAGGCGTTTGCAGCAGCAGTCAATCAGTGGGAGACCAGCGGTGTTCCCGATCTTCCTCGCGCCTGGATTATCCGCACAGCTCGCTACAAAGCGATCGATCGCCTTCGACGACGCACGCGACTCAACGAAAAACTAGAGTGGTACGCTGCATCCGGTTTAATTCCGTCGAGCGAGGAGCCCACTTACGACTCTGATGAAATTCCAGACGATCGACTACGGCTAATCTTTACCTGCTGTCACCCGGCCCTGGCAACCGAAGCACAGGTTGCTCTGACCCTGCGAATGCTAGGTGGACTGGAAACAGACGAAATTGCCCGCGCATTTCTCGTACCTACAGCGACGATGGCACAACGGCTGGTGCGTGCCAAACGCAAGATTCGAGATGCAGGAATTCCTTACAAAATGCCAGATGCAACCGATCTCGCTTCTCGAATAAACGCAGTGCTAACGGTGATTTATCTCATTTTTAATGAAGGCTATGCGGCGACTAAAGGCGAGACGATCGTCAGAGCAGACCTGTGCACTGAGGCAATCCGGCTGGGGCAACTGCTGAGGCAGTTGATGTCGCCCCAGCCTCCTCCAGAAGCGACCGCACTGGTGGCGTTGATGTTACTCCATGACTCGCGACGCGATGCGCGTCTGGATGAGGCAGGCAACCTAATTCTGCTTGAGGATCAAGACCGGAGTCGTTGGCATCACCAACAAATTGCCGAGGCGTTGCCACTGGTGGAAGAGGCATTACGGGGTGGAACGGGAGTTTATGCCCTGCAAGCGGCGATCGCAGCACTCCATTGTCAGGCTACACGAGCCGAA
The DNA here is from genome assembly GCF_039962325.1 of Leptolyngbya sp. PL-A3. NCBI lineage: Bacteria > Bacillati > Cyanobacteriota > Cyanophyceae > Leptolyngbyales > Leptolyngbyaceae > Leptolyngbya > Leptolyngbya sp. PL-A3. Next base: position 30,604 of record NZ_JAMPLB010000035.1, on the reverse strand, counting down.
GAAACAGACTGGGCACAGATTGCGCAGCTTTATGGTGTGCTGGAACGTTTGCAACCATCACCGATCGTGTCGCTCAACCGGGCAGTGGCGATCGCGATGGCCGATAGTCCTCAGGTAGCACTTGGACTGATTGATAGACTTGCCACTGAACTCGACAGCTATCATCTATTCCATGCTACCCGTGCGGATTTATTGCGGCGCGTTGGAGCATTCACAGAAGCGACGCAGAGTTATACACGGGCATTGGAACTGGTTACAAATGAGAGTGAACGTCGCTTCTTGGAGCGTCGTCTGCGTGAAGCGCTGTATCCAGACTAGGGCTCCCTCTTTCGGTTCCTAGTATTCCTACTCCTGGTAGAAGCGGACACAAGCGTATGTGAGCAATACTAAAACTGATGAGAGCGCTTATAAATACCACGGGGACGAACCTATAAAGACCCCAGCTATATATACCCAAATGCCTGGCCTTACACAAGGTCAGGCATTTATACATCAAAACATGGACACAGTGTAGTAGACCTCCTGCGTGAATCATCGTGCGGTGCAGTCGCGCAACGATTCACGCTTTCAGAAATCGATTCATGCAGGAGGTCGAGTGATTGCTGGAGCTTTGTTAGACCTGGCAGTTTTCTGGAATCTTCCCTCGCTGTTGATGGCGATCGCGCTGATAGGAATGCAGCGATTACCCGGTGATATGTGAAAGGGAAGCGATCGGGCGAAAAACCAGCTCAGGAAGTGTCTCCTCCTCGTTCAATTGATTCACGTCAATTGATTAATGTAGAAAAGTCCAATTCCTGCAAGCAGAATTACAATTTTCAGCGCTGTATTTTATTTTCTGTGAAATTGTTCCCAGAAGAAATGAACCATTCAAAATAAATTATCAAACATGATTCGTTCTATTCACTCAGCTCTCCTGTTAAGTGTATTGGTAATCACCACACTAGAAAATACTCTCAATCCTGCTTATTCTGCACTGGCTCAAACTCCAGTAGTTGTAGCAACCTGTGATCTCAACCTGCCCATACAAAACCGCCTGGGGATGGCATCAGAGCAGGCTCGTTCTGCGCTTGAGCAATCGCATTCAGAAGAAGCTCTGCAATCGTTACAAGCAGCATTGGCGATCGCCGCTCAGTTACAAAATCCGCGCCTTCAAGCAGACTTTTTACAGCAATGGTTGTTAGATGCCAATGAAGGTTATCCCACCACACGATGGCAGCGGTTAACGCAGAACCTTGATCAACAAGCTCAATCGGCTCAACTTCAAGCAACCTTAGGGCAGTTTTCCCAAACTGCAAATCAACTTACGCCAGCCTATAGCTACGTCAAAACTCGCTCATTAGCCGCGATCGCCCGTTACTCCATCACCTTAGATCCAGGCGAAAATCAGCAAGCCAGACAAGCACTAGAACAAGCACGTCAGGCGGCAACATCCATTCGTGGTGAAGTTTTTACCGCAAGTGCTTTGATCGATGTTGCAGAAGCATACGCTCTGATGGACGACACAACATCGGCGCTGGTCGTTCTCACTCAAGTTGGAGGAGCGGTTGAGCAAATTCCACCCAATACATCTGAACCGCTTAAGTGGTTCATCCTTCAGCGTATGGCAACCACCTACGCTCAAATTGGCTACTTCACAAATGCCCAAGCAATTGCAGACCGTTTGCCCGATCAATACGAAATTCAATCAATCGCCTTACGAGGAATTGTTGAAGGAATGATTATCTGGCGAACGGATGGCCATTTCACCCAAGCAGAAGCATCAGCGCAATCAATTCCCGCTATAACTCAACGGATTCAGGCATTTGAGGCACTGGCGATCGCTTACTACAACATCAATCAACCTGCTAAAGCTGAGCAATGGGTCAGTCAGGCAAGACAACTGGCAGAATCGGCAAACGGGCTGCCCAATCCGGAATTTACCTATAGAAATTTGGTCGAAACTTACTTGCAATTGGGACAACGCGACGAAGCTCTGCAACTAACACAAACAGCGTTAAGGTCATCGCGGCAAGAGGTAACCAAGTCTGTGCTGGTTGCCTTTAGCCAGGCTGGGCAGCATGATGTGGTTGAATCGTGGCTGTCCGAACAGTTGAGCTATGTTGAAACGGTTCCGGACTCCTCGGAACAACGCTTTCACTTACAAGATATGCTTCAAGTAGCGATCGCCACTCAGCAGTTTGAATGGGTTGGCAAAGAATGGAACCGCATTGCCGCCATTGATTACGGTCCTCAAGATGCGCAAGTGGTCGAAATCGCAACCGCTTATGCAGCCACGGGTCAATACACTCAAGCGGCTCAATGGGCACAACAACTTCCTCTCGACAACCGTCCAGTTTTGCGGGTTCGATTATTAGCGGCGATCGCCCTCAAAGCCCATCAAGCAGGCCAAACCAGTTGGGCCAATGATTTGCTACAGCAGACGTTACAGAGTGTAGATTCTCTCACCGCAGCCTACCAACGCCAATTTCCCGAAGATTTGACGGAGGGTCCTCGAGCCAAGCCCAGCGCTCTTACTGCGCTTGCAGTTGTGTATTCGCAAACTGGGCAGAATGACCTGATGCGTCAACTCCTGCAACAGGTCAGTCAGTTAGATGAGTCGATAATAAACCCGACATTGGGTGGGCCTGTTGATCAGCCGTTTGCTGTATTTATGGATGCGCAACAATATGTCGGCGCTCTGCAACTCGCGCAAGCTACCCCCAACTCAGACGCTCGCGAATCACGCTTACAGACCAGTGCGACAGCTTTAGTACAGCAAAATCGCTTTGACTTGGCACTGCCCGTTGTCGATCAACTCGTCGAGCCAAGCCATAAAACTCAGCTATTATTGGCGATCGCTCAACGCTATGGCGATTTACAGCAGGTTAATGCAGCACTCCCCATTCTCGCTCAAGCATTCCAGTTCGCTCAAACCATTCCTGGCGAGGAATCACAGGTCGATCGGTTTGGGGTAGATGGCTTAACGATTCTCGATAGGACCGATGATCGGGGTAGCTTGTTAGAAGCGATCGCGTTGCAATACGCCCAATTTGGGCAGGGCGATCGGGCACGGCAGGTTGCTGATCGGCTTCAGGAGGCGCGTTTGCGTCAACAGGTTATGCAATCCATTCAATGTGTGATGCGGAGTAACGTTGCTAGGTAACCTGAGGTTATTGCTATCGTCCGTTCAACCTTGGGTACTTTAAGGTAGCTTTACCTTTCTGTATTTACGATGGGCCACCTACAACGCATCCAACAGGTCGCTGCTTCCTGGCTTCCTGAGAAAGTAACAACCGCATCCAGAAGCGAGCTAACAACCTTCCAACTCCATAGCTACGGTCAGGAGAACAGTGGTCTATCGGGAGCGGAAATCCAACCCATTATGGAATGGGTATCGTTAAGCATTTACAAGTCTGGCTGTGCTGGAGTATCTCATCTATTTTGGGTGCTGCCTCAAGACGACCTGCGACAGAAGTTGCAACGACTCTACCGAAATGGTCACATCATTTTGGGGTATCGATGCGGCGATCGCATGGCCCCCCCTCCAAATGGTTTCTATTGGCGGATGGTGACGCAGCACAAATCCACACGGATTTATCAACTGAAGGTGAAGGATAACTGACCCAGACCCCCAGTAGATCGAGCCGTGATACTGCCTGAACAACACGTAAAATAGACCTCTTCCCTGTCCTGTAGGCTTCACAGTGCGAGGAGGAAAAGACTTGTGGCATTTCAATGCTGACCTATAACGCGTCGCCCACCGAGCTGGGACCAGAGGTGATAGCCTTTATAAGGACGCACTGGTCAAGTAAGCACGCTCTCATAGCAGGCGTAGGTTGCCTCCCCAAAACACACAAACCGTACCTGCTGGATGGTTACATCTTGGTTCAAGAACTCTTTGACCTCGTGAACGGCGATTTGAGTTGCCTGCTCCAGTGGAAAACCATAGACGCCTGTGCTGATAGCTGGAAAGGCAATGGTCTGGATCGAATGCTTCACAGCCAGATCAAGACTGCTGCGATAGCAACGGGCTAATAACTCAGCTTCGTGATACTTCCCTCCATGCCAGATAGGGCCGACGGTATGGATGACCCAGTTGGCCAAAAGGTTATACCCTTTGGTAATTTTTGCTTGCCCTGTTTGGCAACCTCCTAATTTCCGGCATTCCTCTAACAATTGAGGCCCAGCAGCGCGGTGAATGGCTCCATCTACTCCGCCACCCCCTAACAGTGATTCATTGGCAGCATTGACGATCGCATCTACATCCTGCCGTGTAATGTCCCCTTGAATAATTGCAACTCGCTGTTGCCATCCTGCTGTTGAAATGTCGGAAGCCATTTGGTTATGGATTTGAGCTAAGCGGTTTAGACGGGCTAAAATATGCCCCTAGTCAAGCATCCGGGCTATGTGCCCACTGTTAAAACGTTAACTATTAAGCGTATAGGGAGAGCAGCCTGCTAAAGTTATGACGATTCCGCTCCTAAAATAGTCTGTTTTTTAGGCATGTACAAGCTTAGGAGGTTATTTACCCAGGATGTTGGTGTTTTGCCCGCTTCGCGGGCAAAACACCAACATCCTGGGGGTAATTTCATTGCTGGAAATCTCCTTAGAAGAGGCTGGAGGTAATTTTGAGATGTGATACTCGGCAACTTCCTTACCCTTACCACGGCACAGGTTGACCATCTCGGAAGAAACCACCGGTTGGTCCATTGTCAGCTAGCATGACAGCCCAAACGACGCTGGCGGCCCCATCTTCTACAGGTCGCCCACCTGCGCCTCCCATATCGGTTGCCACCCATCCAGGACAGATGGCATTGACTAAAATTCCTGCGCTCTTCAGTTCAGCTGCCAGGGAACGTGTAAAAGCATTTAATGCAGCTTTGGAGACGCTATAGGCAGGAGTGCCGTTGTCCATACTGGCGATCGAGCCGGCTCCGCTCGAAACATTAACAATCCGACCGTGTTGGCTACGCCGTAGTAAGGGGACAAATGCTTTACACATTCGCCACGGCCCCAGCATATTGGTGTTGATCGCTTCCTGCACCGTGTCTAAGTCTGCTGTGCTGGGCTGTTGCCAAGTATCGTAGAGAATGCCTGCATTATTAATCAAAATATCTAAATGTCCATACTCTTGCTCCACTTGAGCAGCCAGCCGAGTCATACTCTCTGGATCGGTGACATCGAGTTGGCGTGGAAAAACGGGTAACCCTGCGCTGATGAGCGGTATGGCTGCGGCTTCGCCTTTTTGTAAATCCCGTGCTCCAAGGATGACGGTTATCCCCTTTTGAGCAAGTTGCCGCACCACTTCCAATCCAATTCCACGATTTGCTCCTGTAACAATGGCAATTTGTTCTGGTTGCATTATGGGCGATCGCTCCATTTACAATCGGGAGGGCAGGGTTTTAGGTGCCCGTTAGTTAGACAAAATACTTAACTGTCTCAGCATTCCCACAGGCGCTGGCTCCTTTCCCACAGGCTGCTATCCTGCTGTTATATGGCAAACAAGACCATGAAAAAGGAAGCGCTACAGTTCCTCATGTTTGGCGATCGCATCCTCTGACACGGTGGACATCTCGGCCAGAGAATGTTGAATGCTTCCTTCCCCATACCCCAGGTCATACAGGCTTGCTTGCTCGGGATCGGTTTCGGGGGGGCACTTGGAATAGCCCATGAGTGCATCCGCCTTGCCACGACTAAACCAATCTTCCTCGGCAATTTGCTTGGGGACATCTTTTGAGTCATCAGCAAACATATTTACAATTTCTCCTAAATAGAATCATGCTTTGCAACAGTTGTCTCACAGTGTAGTCATACTGGGCTAAAACACAGCCATCCTGCGGTAGAGATAGAGCCTCTAAAGTGGTAGAAGAGGTGTTTATATGCCTAATATTTCAGGACTTACGCATTGTTGTGAGTGGGTGCTCCGCACCCCACTCACAACAACATGCACTACAGGTAGCGGACTTGTGTAAGTCCTGTATTTGTAAGCTACTGAACCAAATCGCCAGTGTTGAGGCCATAACTTTAACTAGCCCAGTTCTCCTAGCTTGTATTGAGGGGGATGGTTTACGCACTCTCATTCTGTGAGCTTCACATCGATTTGGGGTGAGCTACTTAATAAGTTTTTGACTGAGAGGAATTCGAATTGAAAACTCAGTACCTTCTCCCGGTTGAGATCGGCACTCTAAAACCCCCTGATGACGCTCAACGACCACTTGGTAGCTGATGGCCAACCCCATACCAGTGCCAACACCAACACACTTCGTCGTAAAAAACGGATCAAAAATTTGTTGTGCTATATCCGCTGTCATGCCCGGACCATTATCGGCAATCTGAATACTGATATATTGATCATCTGTAATACTTGTGGAGATCTGAATAGTTGGAACAGTCTGTTTTTGATTTTCTTCTAATAATGCATCAATCGCATTATTCAAAATATTCATAAATACTTGGTTAAGCTGGCCCGCATAGCATTCCACAAGGGGGAGGTCTCCATAATTTTTGATAACTTCAATATCAGAATCATGGGAGTTAGCTTTTAACCGATGCCCTAAAATTGTCAAAGTGCTATCTATCCCCTGGTGAATATCTACTTTTTTCAGGCCTGCTTCGTCTAAACGCGAGAAAATACGTAAAGATAGAACAATTTCCCGAATACGTTCTATCCCCACTTTCATAGAAGTCAGCAATTTAGGAAAGTCATTTAACATAAATTCCAAATCGGCTTCTTCGATTTTGGCTTGAATTTCACAATCAGTAGTCGGAAACTTTTGTTGATAAAGTTGTAATAATTCAATTAGCACTTGAGTATATTGATGAGTATGGTCTAGATTGCCATAAATAAAGTTGACTGGATTATTAATTTCATGGGCAACTCCGGCAACAAGCAGCCCCAGACTTGACATTTTCTCAGCTTGAATAAGCTGCGTCTGAGTTTGTCTTAAATTGAGTAGAGTTTCTTTTAATTTTGTCTCTGCTTGTCGTCGTTCCTCGATCTCAGTTATCAATGCTTGTTGTGTGTTTTTAAGCGTCAAATGAATATTGATACGAGCTAAAACTTCTTCAATTTCTATTGGTTTTGTAATGTAGTCAACTGCTCCCATTTGTAGTCCTGCAAGCTTATTGACAGAATCTGAAAGCGCCGTCATAAAGATAACAGGAATATTTTTGCTGTTCTCATCAGCTTTGAGGCGACGGCAGGTTTCAAATCCATCAATTCCAGGCATCATTACATCCAACAAGATCAAATCTGGCTGGATAAAAGGTAGCTTTTCAAGAGCTATTTCACCACTTTTAGCGACAGAAACCTCGAACCCTGCAGTATTAAGAACGTCCAGCAAGATTTTGATGTTATTAGGAGTATCATCGACTATTAATATGGAATTTGAGGTTGTCATATTCATTGTTCTAAACTGTCATGGGCCAGATTGGTCTGCATCAATTGGGCGATCGCATCAATCTCAAATTCATCTGCAAGGGCTAAAACTTTACTGGCAAAAGCACTATATTTGGGATTCATTTGCTTCAGTCGTTGAGCCTCTGCTTGAATAGTGACGACCCGACATCGTTGTACTGCTTCATAAAGGTCTTCGAGTTCGGCGGCCAGCGGAATGATGAGTTCTGCTTCGGAGGGTTGCTCTGTTACTATCTCAGAAATCTGATCGACGGGCTGATAAATCCATTGCAGATGGAGCAGTTGTTGGAGTTGTCCGAGTAATTCATCGGCCTGTACGGGTTTGGGCAGGAAATGATTACAGCCTGCATTGATAGCTTCCTGACGATTGAAATCAAAAACACTGGCAGATGATGCAATGATGATTGTATTTTGCAATTCAGTACATTGGCGTAGGTGTCTCACCATGGCGAATCCATCCATAATGGGCATCGCCAAATCTGCAATGATTAAATCGGGGTGAATTTGGGTGGCGATCGCCAAACCCTCCTGACCATGGGTTGCCTCAAAAACTTCAAATCCAATTGGCTCCAACAAATGTCGGATTACCGAGCGATTCTCCCACCGATCATCCACGACTAATATCTTCTGCGCCTTGCCTTCAAATCCCGTAATCTCTCCAAACTGTGTTGTTCTAGACGTATTTCTCCATTCCTGCGCTTCGGGTAACACGACCTCAAACCAGAAAGTGCTACCTTTTCCAGGCTCGCTCTGCACTTCGATAGTGCTTTCCATCAGGGTTACGATTTTTTTGCTAATCGCTAATCCCAACCCTGTTCCCTCACTTTGCTTTGCAGAACTTCCAACCTGCTCAAATGGCAAAAAGATCCTTTCTAGCTGTTCAGGGGACATTCCTACCCCTGTATCTTTGACTTGGAAGCGGATTTTGAGTGGTTTTCGAGGATAATCTTCAGCTTCTTGCCAAGTCGCTTCATTAATCCCATGCTCAACTTTGACGGTAAAGCTGACCTCCCCTTGGTCCGTGAATTTAATTGCATTACTCAACAAATTAATCAAAACTTGACGCAACCGTTTCTCATCCGCATGGATTCCATCGGGGAGGTGAATATCAGGCTGATAGGAAAATGTAATGCCCTTTTGTTCTGCCTTGATCCGACAAATCTCAATCACCCCTTCCAGAAAAGATGGGAAATGAAAATCCTTTGGAAAAAGCTCCATTTTTCTGGCTTCGATTTTGGAGAGATCAAGAATATCGTTGATTAATACCAATAAATAGGAGCCGCATTGGTAGATGGTTTCAATCGCTTTTTGCTCTGCATTGTTGGAGTTCTTAGCCCGAAGAATTTGAGCATAGCCGAGGATACCGTTGAGCGGGGTACGAAGCTCATGGCTCATATTGGCCAAAAAATCACTCTTAGCCTGATTCGCGCGATCGGCAAGGAGTTTAGCCTCCCTTAACTCCGTAGTGCGTTCTTCGACTCGAAGCTCTAGTTCATCGTTGGCCTGCCTCAATTTAATATTGGCTCTGCGGTTTTCTGCGAGTACGGTGCAGAGAATTAGAGTTGTGACGGAAAGAACACAAATAAAAGATTGTAAAAGACTCAGGGATTGTGTGACAGATTCTCTAGCAAAAGAGCCAAATCCACGGGCAGTCCCAAACGTTGAAATAATAGAGACGATTAGTACCAGAAGAGTTGATTCCCGTTGTTCAAACCGAAAGGCCGCCCAAATTAGGAGGGGAATCATCATATATTCGATTGGATAGCCCCCCCAAAATGCAACTCGGCTCACAGAAACGGATAGAAGTAACAGAAAGGTAAACTCAATCAGCTTCTGTTTTTGGCTGCGAGATACGTTAGTAAACGTTGCGGCATAAGCTGCCTTAAAACTTCCCCATGGTTTGAAAGAATAGAACCAGGACAAACCAACGGGGGTAACAATCAGCATTCCGGCGAACACAGCCATATACCAGGTTCGCCAAGTAAACAGAAAATCTGCCCACGGCGTAATTCCGTAAAAACATAATGCTCCCGTAGCAATGGTAGAACTCAGTACTGGGTTCACCATCAACAACACAACAAATCGGAAAATGTCGTGCGATCGCTCTAGAGGGTTCTGCCGTCTAATAAACTGGCGAAGCAAAAATGCCGTTACCAAGGCATCAGAGAGATCGGCTGTGGCAATGACCGCGCTCAACAGAGGATTATCTGGATAGAACAGCAAATAATTGCAAAGCCAATCTATCAGCAACAAAGCAGGCCAAATACGATAACCCAACAGTAAAACTGCAATCAGAAAAACACCTGAAGACGGCCAGAGTGCTGTGTAAGCCCCTTGATAGGACAGAATTCCACCCAATTTAACCAGGCCATAATGAATTGGACCGAGAGCCAGGGCTACAAGAAAAACAGTCCAGTTCAAAACAGGTGGAAACTTTCTGCGTGGAATGCTCTGTTGCATAACTCTCTTCTGGATAAGGTCTTCTGGTCACCAAGTAGGAACCCATACTGGAAGCAACGAAATCTATTGAACATGATTTCGTTATCTAAGCCTCGGAGGAGTAGTGGGCATCCGAGAATACTCAGAGTATGCCCCCAAGCTACCCATTGTTAACGTAATTTTACTTAATCAAAATCTATTTATATAGCAATATGCCTGTGCTTTAAGTGCCCCATCCCAACGTACTTAATCAACGCCCACAGCGCTATATGTATATCTTGTACCGACTTGAGCATTAGAAAACCTGAGTTCGGGTTAAGGGCCTTTTCGAGTGCCGCGCAACGCGCGGCACTCGAAAAGGCCCTTAACCCGAACTGAGGTTAGAAAGAGTTATAGGGCACAAAAAAGGGTGGGAATCTCCCCCCCTTTTCTAATCAAAAAATTCCGAGAAAGTTGATTTTTCTGGCATCTGTATGCGCAAAGAAGAAATCTCCTGGGTGAATCGTTTCACAACAATTCACGCCCCTCAAAAGCCGATTCCTGCAGGAGATCTTATCAATTGCCCCAAATGGTTTTTGAGGCAGCCCTAAAAGGGCTTTATTGTAACGCATCAGGAGGTGGTAAAAATCCACTGCGGATGAAATACGAGAAGTAGGTTGTCATCAGTTGATCGTCTAATGGGGGACAGACCAGATTGATGTCTGCCAGGCCTGCCTGGATGTTTTGAGTATCAAAGTGAATGGCATTCGTTTGGAAGTAGATCTCGGGAACCGATAGCGGGTAGCCGGATAGGGGTTCCGTCAGAAACGGCAGGAAAGCATGGAGTGCGTGGTCTGGATGTTGAGCCTGATCGCGAACCGCAGTCAGCCATTGTTCATAGGGAACTGTCTTCAGTGAATAGCCAAATTGCACCATCCACTCGACGAGTTGCGTCCACATGAGCGATCGCGGATTTGAGAAGTTAAAGGCGTCTCCCAGGGATGTTGGTTTTTGGGACAGATGTACGATCGCTCGACTGATGTAATCGACCGGCGCGATGTCCATCGGCATGTTCCAATCTGGGGCTAGGCCCATGTGGATACAGCCTTTGATGAGACTGCGCACGAAATCGGCTCGATTGCAGATCCCCGTTTGACTATGGCCTTCAATCCAGGCAGGACGGTAGATTGCGGCAGGAATCCCTCGCGCTTGAGCCTGATTAATTAACTGCTCTGCGACCCACTTACTCTGGGTGTAGCCGTAGAGCCCCTCCAATCGTTCAGGCTGATCCTGGCTACGAATGCTCTGTCCATGTTCATAGGCGATCGGTGAGAATACTCCTACGGTGGAAACAAAATGAACAGGTTTTGTCCGGGTTTGACCTGCCAGTCTCAAGACTTCTTCAGTGCCCAAAACATTCGCTGCTTTTAGTACAGGGTAGGGATAGATAAAGTTGACTAGCCCGCCATTGTGATAGATGCTGTCGATCGTCGCACTCAATCTTCGGAATGTCTCCTGGGCCAGCCCTAAATACGGCTTGGATAAATCACCTACAACGGGGATGATCCTGTCAGCCTGCTCCGATCGCCATAAAGAATAGTGTTCTAGATTACGCTGTAGCCGTTGCCTCGCTGTTTCCGTGTCGCTGGCCCGCACTAAGCAGTAAACGTTGGCAGAAGTTTGCTGGAGCAACTCATGCAAGAGAAACGCTCCAAAAAAGCCGGATGCTCCTGTGAGTAGAACATTGGCGGGTTGGGCTGTGGGGGCGATCGCCTTTCCATTGGCTCTGATAGCTGCGTCCAGAACAACTTCTGCCCGTAGATCAAGGGGGGAAGGTTGGAGGGTTGTTGGTGTTGGCGCTGTTCTCTCCTCAATCAGGGGTGCCAGTTGCCCGATAGTTGGAGCCAGGAAAAGGTTGACCAGGGAAAACTCAATGTGAAACACACGTTGGATTTGGGCCAGAACTTGAGCTGCCAGGAGAGAGTGACCGCCCAGATCAAAGAAATTGTCGTGAATTCCTACCCGTGTGGCTCCCAAAACCTGTTCCCAAATCATGGCTAACTGTTTTTCAGTGTCGGAGCGGGGTGCTGTGAAATCCCTCAGGTTCAGGGATTCTCGGTGAGGTGCAGGGAGGGCATTGCGATCGACCTTACCATTGGGTGTTTGGGGCAATGACTCCATCAACACGATCGCCGAAGGCAGCATGAATTCCGGTAGTTTTTCCTTGAGATGACTCCGCAACTGTTGCACGATTTGGCTGGTGCTGTGGTTCTGTAAGGGGTTGTTGCTGTAGGAATGCCACGGGCGCACTGGCACCGCAGATGATGGTTTTAGCTGAATGGTGGGGGTGGGCGATCGCTGAAAGACCACATCAAAACAATCCACCTGCTCTGACCACGTAATAGAAACGTGGTAGGCCCATTCCTGCCCTAAACTCCACAGCAATTCCGGGTCAATCCCAGTTGGTTCCCGGTTCACCAAGGCTGCCTTTAGCCCCGCCACGGTTTGAGAAGCCTCCAGGGTAGAGAGCATACTCATCGCTTCGAGATCAGCAGCAATGCGTGCATTCTTCACCTGCGTTAGGGCCAGAACCTCGGGCTGATGGTGCTGCAATGTCTGACGGATAGCCGCTGGAGTCCAACCTGAATCCCAAACATGAGGATTTACGGTCAGAGTATCCTGCTTGGAGCCAACGTGGAGAATGACATCGTAACGGAAACGGGTCATTTCAGTCTGATGCTGACCGTGTTTCAGTTGCAGCTCAACCTGGCTGATGGTAGGAAGATGATCTTGGAGAGCCGTAAAGAAGGACGGGTCGATTAACAACTCAGTCTCCTGAGCAACGTGGTCACGGACCAATTGCTGGACCTGGGCAAGGGGTAATTCGTCTGATGCCTGATACAGTTGAACCGATGTATGGAATGCTTCCAACAACGATAAACAGCGCACATCTCCGACAAAAACAGAACCGCCTGGTTTGACAAGGTTGACTGCTGTTTCTAAAACCCGTACCAGATAGTCAACGTCAGGAAAATATTGAATCACGGAATTGAGCACAACCGTATCCACAGTTCCCGGCTCTATATCTCCAAGGGCATCGGCGCTACGGGTAGCGAGTGTGACATGGGAATATTGTTCTGGGTTGCGCTGCAACTGCTGCTCAACATACTGGATAGCGGCTTCTGAAAGATCAAAGCCAAGATAATCTTGACAATGGGGTGCAATGCGGAATAGCAAAAGTCCGGTACCGCAACCGATTTCTAACACGCGATTGGGCCGCAGGGAAAGAATGCGATCGACAGTGCGATCGACCCATTCCTGCATGGCTTCCATTTCATAGGGTAGCCCGGTATAGCTGCTGGTCCAGATGCCGATGTTGAATGTGGGATCGGCAATATTGCTGCTGGATGTCCGGCTATAAGCTTCGTTGTAGATGGCTTGCCATTGCTGGAGTTGTTCTGCCTGAAGGCTGGCTTGAATGTCTGTTGGGCTGCCCATTCCCTCTGACGTAGACTTCGGCACCACGTAGGCAACCAACCGCTTATCACCGGGCTGATCTTCCCGGGCCACAACAACCGCCTCTCGAATGCTGGAATGCTGGCTAAGAGCTGCTTCGATGTCTCCCAACTCAATCCGAAATCCTCGGATTTTCACCTGGTGATCGACCCGTCCCAGGATTTCCAGGGTGCCGTCCGGTCGATAGCGGCCCAGATCCCCCGTTTTATACAGGCGGGTTGCTGTTCCATCCAGTTGCCCCCAGATAAAGCGCTCAGCGGTCAACTCTGGACGGTTTAAGTAGCCTCGCGCTAACCCGTCTCCGCCGATGAAGACTTCACCTGGTACGCCAATTGGAACTGGGTTAAAGACGTCGTGGGCATGGGAGTTGAGGATATAAATGTGGGTGTTGGCGATCGCCCGTCCCACAACCACAGGCCCATCCCCTGGCTCTACCGGATGAAGCGCCGACCAAATCGTTGTTTCCGTTGGGCCATACATATTCCAGAGAGACTGACATCTTGGGAGTAGTTGGTTTGCTAGTTCTCTGGGTAATGCCTCGCCGCCGCAGAGAAGCTTTAAGCTACGATTTCCCTGCCATCCTCCCGCAAGCAACAACCGCCAGGTTGCAGGGGTTGCCTGCATCACCGTAGCCCCCGATTGCTGAAGCGCTCTGGACAATTGAGTTGCATTGGAGGCAACCTCACGGCTGACCAATACCAGGCGTGCTCCGACAATCAAGGGGAGATATAGTTCCAGAGCGGCGATGTCAAACGAAATTGTCGTCACAGCAAGCAGTGTGTCCTGGGCAGTTAAACCTGGTTGTTGCCGCATGGAGTGCAGAAAATTGGTCAGCGCCCGATGTTCGATCTGCACCCCTTTGGGCTTGCCTGTAGAACCCGAGGTGTAAATGGTGTAGGCCAAATGGTCAGCGGTGACACCGCTATCGAGATTTTCCTGGGGCGCGATCGCAATCTGTTCCCAATGAGTATCCAAACAGACGATCTGGGCCGTATGAGTTGGCAGCTTCTTGACCAGTCCATGCTGGGTCAGCAAAACTGAAATCTCAGAGTCCTCCAGCATAAACGCCAGTCGTGCCTGGGGATAAGCCGGATCGAGAGGCACATAGGCCCCTCCTGCTTTGAGAATGCCGAGCAACCCAATGACCATTTCGAGCGATCGCTCCACACAAATCCCTACCAGGGTTTCTGGTTTCACCCCCAGCGTTTGCAGATAATGCGCCAATCGATTGGATCGCTGGTTCAGTTCCCGGTAGGTGAGCGATCGCCCTTCAAACTCAACAGCGATCGCATTAGGGGTTCGTTCAACCTGCGCCTCAAAGAGTTGATGCATACAGGCTGAAGGAATATCGGCCTGGGTCTGATTCCAGGTGCAGAGTTGCTGCTGTTCGGTGGGAGTGAGCAAGTAGAACTCGGACAGTTTTTGATCCGGGTTCGCCACAATTTTATCCAGCAGAATTTGAAAATGCTCGGCTAAACGGGCGATCGTGTCGGCATGAAATAGGTCTGTACTGTACTCAAAGTAGCCGGTTAAACCCGTTGGAGTTTCCGCTAACTCCAGAAATAGGTCAAACTTGACGGTTTCGTTGTCGATCGCCAGTTGCGTTAAGGCAACACCTGGTATCCCCCAGGCTGAGGTGCGCGTGTTCTGTAAGTTAAACACCACCTGAACCAGTGGGTTTTGATTCAGATCACGGTCGGGCTGGAGCGATCGCACCAGTTGTTCAAAAGGCAAGTCTTGATGGGCATAGGCTTCCAGGGTCGTTTCCCGCACCCGCTGGAGCAATTCCCGAAATGTCGGTTGTCCAGACAAATCGGTTCGCAGCACAATCGTATTGGCAAAAAATCCGATCAGCGCTTCCAGTTCTGGACGGTGGCGGTTGGCGAGGAGGGAACCGATCGCAATATCGTCCTGCCCACTGTAGTGAAACAGTAGAGTTTGAAAGGCCCCTAGCAGGGTCATAAACAGCGTAGCCCCTTCCTGGTGACTCAACTGCTTCAGGCGTTCGCTCACCTGATGAGACAAGCTCAGAAAATGACGAGCACCACGATAGCGCGTCGTCAATGGACGGGCATAATCCGTCGGCAGTTGTAGCATTGGTGGCAAGCCTGCCAATTTTTGTTTCCAATAGGCAAGCTGCTGTTCTCGAATGTCATCTTGCAGCCATTGACGATTCCATACTGCAAAATCTGCATATTGAATCTTCAACGCTGGTAATGCAATAGACGTGTGAAAGACGTAATTTTGGTAAATCGTTGATAATTCGTGGAGCAGGATTGAGAGCGACCAACCATCACAAACAATGTGATGAAGGTTGATGAAAAGAACGTGCTCCGTGTTGCTCATGCTAAATAACGTGGCACGAAGCAACAAATCCTGAGTTAGATCAAAGGGTCGGCGCGATTCCTCTAGAATCAGCCATCCCAGTTCTGTATCTTGTTGGGTGACGGGTAGTGAGGGGGCGATCGCCTGAGGCTCTAAATCAACCACGTTTAGATGGAACGACATCGAGGGACGAATAACCTGAACAGGCTTACCATCCACGATTAAGAAGTTTGTTCGCACCGCTTCATGGCGATCGACAATGGCCTGGAAACTTTGCTCCAGTGCTTGAACATCCAGCGACCCCTCAATTCGAAATGCTTCAGGTACGCTGTAGAACGGATGGCTTGGCATTAACTGGTCAAGTAACCACAATGGCTCTTGCACATAGGCTAGAGGCAAGTCTGTATTCCGTGGCACAGGCTCTAGCTGAAGTGGTGCAGTATCGGAGGACTGCTGCGCAACAATAGTTTCGGCCAGTTGCCGCACGGTTGGAGCATCGAAGAGGCACCGCAACGACAGCTCAACCCCAAATGCATCCCGAATCCGAGACATCACCTGGGTTGCCAATAACGAATGCCCACCCAACTCTAGAAAATCGTCATCAATTCCAATATGCTGTAAACCCAGCACCCCGGCCCAGATCTGCGCGAGTGTCGCTTCTGTCGCGGTGCGAGGTCGTGTGAGACTTTCGACCTCAGGCTGATGTTGTGGAATGGGTAGGTGCAGACGATCCACTTTTCCACTCGGTGTGAGGGGAAACTGATCTAAAACCATCATGCTATGGGGCAGCATGTAGTCAGGAAGCTGTGTTTTGAGAAACTGACGCAACAGCTTTGGCAACCTGGCAATATCATCGTCCGTCAGCTCTGGGGCCACAATGACATAGGCAATTAAACGCTGACGCGAATCATCTTCACGGGCGATCGCCACCGCTTCTTGCACGGCCGGATGTTGTTCTAGAACCGCTTCAATTTCTCCCAATTCAACCCGAAAACCTCGAATCTTAACCTGTTGATCGGCCCGTCCCAGGTATTTCAAATTACCATCGGGCAAATAACAGGCTAAATCTCCTGTTTTATAAAGCCGTTCCGTTGATCGCGTGGTCAGCGGATTGGCAATAAACCGTTGGTGCGTCAGGTCGGGACGATTGAGGTATTCGCGGGCAAGACACAGCCCTCCAATGTAGACTTCTCCCGCCGTTCCCTCGGGTACGGGTTGCAGTTGCGGATCCAGCAAATAAATTTCAGTATTGGCGATCACGCGACCAATGGGCGGCAACAGTTCCCATTCTGACGGTGCCCCCTGCATCGTGTAGGCAGTCACGACATGGGTTTCCGATGGGCCGTAGTGATTATGGAGGGTGCAATCGGGCATTTGGCTAAACCAATGAGCGATCGCCGGAGTAATCCGCAACTGCTCCCCAGCCGTAATGACTTCGCGCAGATGCGTTGGAATAGTACCCGTGTCACAAGCCGCATCTGCCAAGTGTTGTAGCGCAACAAATGGCAGAAATAATCGTGCAATCTGGGCTTGATTCAAGCACTTCAACAACTCCAGTGGGTCACGGCGTCTGATGTCGGAAATCAGTACGAGTGTGCCGCCCGTGGTCAGAGTGGCAAAGATTTCTTGAAACGAAACATCAAAGCTAATCGGGGTAAATTGCAGGGTTTTTGCCCCTGCGGTAATCGATGATTGCTGTTGCCACTGAATCAAGTTAACCAGTGGAGCATGGGGCATGGCAACGGCTTTGGGCCGTCCCGTTGAGCCAGAGGTATAAATCACATAGGCTAAATGCCCTACCTCAACTTCGCTGGTTGGATTGGCCGTGCTGAGCTGAGTGATACTCTGAGCTTCTGTATCCAGACAAATTGTTGAAATCGTGCCCGATGGGAGATGAGGTAGCAGGTGACTTTGCGTCAGCAGTAATGGAGCTTGAGCATTCTCCAGCATGTAGTGCAGCCGCTCGACTGGATAGCTCGGATCGAGCGGCAGGTAGGCTCCTCCTGCCTTCAGAATCGCTAATACGCTGATCACCAGATCAAACGATCGATCAACGCAGAGACCTACTGGGGTATCGGGTTTAACCCCGTGGGATTGCAAAAAATGTGCTAGTTGATTGGCGCGATCGTTAAGGGCTTGGTAGGTTAAAAACTCACCCTGACAATCGGAGGCAATTTCTTTATAGGCTTCGAGTGCGATCGCCTCTGGGCACTGACTAACCTGAGCTTCAAATAGGTGATGAATGAGAGAAATATCGGAATTAGACGCATAATACTCATTCATGGGCATAGGCAAGCCCACAGCAGCAGAAGCCCCTTTCATCATGTATGTACCTGTAAAATTAAGCTAGCCGCATTGCAACAGGTTAGAAAAATCTGTGCTGATTATGGCCTAAATCGCAAAAAAGTATTTAAGTAATTTTCCGGATAGTCTAACGAGATTTCAGTAATTCCCTGGATAAGATTAGAATATTTGATTAATGACCTGAATGGCTTTGAAAATCTGTGTGGAAGCCGAAAACCTAATTTAGGAGGGGTGTATACGTACACACTTTTCTCAAATTAGGTTTTCAGATAGACTCCAAGTAATAGCTAGGGCGGTTCTCGAGAAAATAGAATACGTTGATATTAAAGCTGCATGGCATATTAATGACTGGGATTGCAGAACTTACACTGATTCAAAGTTTCGAGGTACTCCTTTGAAAACTATTGCACAAAAGATTACAGCTTGAATCAGCAAGAAGAAAAAATCTGCTCTTGGATCAATGGCCCCTACAAAAGTAAAAACAGCAGGAGACGGAAGGGCTGAATCTGATGTATTTGCGACTAAAAAAACAAATAAGTTATTAATACAATGAACACCTAATGCTAACTCCAAACCACTGTCTTTAAGAGTTATAAAAGCGAAGAAAACTCCATAGGCAAAATAGGTAAGAGCACTCCATATGAATCCGCGTTGCATTTCCGGATTACTAAAGTGAGGTAGCGCAAATATAAAACTTGTTATCAAGATTAAGATAAACTTGTTCCTGGTAATCAAGCTTAGTCCCTGCATTATATACCCTCTAAAGAGAAACTCTTCGACTGAGGTTTGAATGGGCATAAGAAATAGTGCGAGAGGTAGGAGTAGAGACCATTGACCTACATCAAATGTATAAATATAGCCTTCTGGATGCAGAATTACATCTAAAAAAGTAAGAATCAAGAGTTGAAGACCCCATATACTAAGTCCTAAAAATAATCGTCCAGTGTCGATAGATGAATTCGGATTAACTAACGAATAGAATTTTCGTTGATGAAGCCATTTGACTGCAAGAATTAAAATTGCAAGTAAAAAAATAAAAGGGATGGAGGTGGAAACAAAGAAGTTTATGTAAGAAGAATCCAAATTTAAAGATAAGACAGAGTGAAAGAAAATAGCAATGTAGCCGCTTAGAAACCACCAATATAAAATAATAGTTAGGATGACGAAAGAATAGAGCCACCACTGATTCTTGCCCTGATAAACTGAATCTAGAAAATTTTTACTCATCTTGGTTTTGCTGACTGGGTGCACGTTACTGATGCGGTTAGCTGGCAAGATTCAGAATATTTACGCTCTCTAGCGCCCATGAAGGGCCAGGAGCCTCAGAACACAGAGAAGTTTCGACCCGGTAAAATTACTCGTCCTCACGTTGTTGCTCCAAAGCTCGACGGCGCTTGAGCCATCCTGTAATGATTGCCAACACGAAGGTGCCCAGAAGGGCTACACCTAATAGCACTCGCCCACCTTCAAAGAGGCCAGCGCCAAGGGCAACGAGCGGTGGTTTCGCAACCACAATACTTAAGCTCAAAGCAGTCATGAAACTGCGCCATGACATTTGGGTTAATCCAACGGCATAGCACACAAAATCAAACACCCCTGTCATTAATACCCCGGTAAATAGGAAAAAATTACCTTCCAGGTAGGTGTGGCTTAGATGGTCTATTTTACCTATGAAGCGTTGACCTACCAGGGTTTCTACAAGTTCCCTGCCATAGCGTTTTGCAATGAAGAAATTGACAGTGCAGGCGATTAAATCTGCGATCGCAATCACAATTAATCCATTGACGAAACCAAATAGAGTTCCTGCCAAAATCGAATAGGCAGTTCCGGGCAGAGCTGGGATTACAATGCTGGTCAATCGCAACAGTAACACAACCAGTGGTGCCCAAATACCGAATTGATTAACATTGGCTCGAATTTGTTCGATACCCACCTGATTGACAAACCAGACAACGAGGACAGCACCAATCACCAGCACACTAAATTCAAGAATTCTGATTCCTGTTCTTTTCTTCATAGCTTAGATGCCTAAAGGATCAGTTTAGTCTCTATGGTATTACAGACCCCTCGCAGTTATTAGAAGAAATAACGTTCATGATTGCCAGAGGCGAGCTTAATCCGCCAATTACGAGGCCTCTCACCATCAATTCAATAGAACAGAACGGAATTGCATAGACTAGTAGGCTACGGCCTAAGTTCGTTGCCTATTTTTTGTGGTGGGGTGCGAAGCACCCCACCACAAAAAATAGGTTATACACTTCTGCCCCAGCCTACTAGACAATTACAATTTTGGAACGTTGC
Organism: Leptolyngbya sp. PL-A3; assembly: GCF_039962325.1. Classification (NCBI taxonomy): domain Bacteria; kingdom Bacillati; phylum Cyanobacteriota; class Cyanophyceae; order Leptolyngbyales; family Leptolyngbyaceae; genus Leptolyngbya; species Leptolyngbya sp. PL-A3. The sequence continues at coordinate 10,344 of NZ_JAMPLB010000035.1, read as the reverse complement.
TCCCTGTGAGTATCACTATCGTGTAATCTCAAACAACGGAACTTTTATCCGAAATGCCGACTTTAACAGTCGTGGCGGGTAGTGTAATTTAAACCCACTGCGGTAGTTTCTATAGAGTGGGCAGAGCCACTTCAACCTATCAGCACTTCGATCGCCCATGCTACAACCTGGACAAATTCTACAGAATCGTTACCAACTGGATCGTTCTTTGGGGAAGGCAGTAGGGCGGCAAACTTGGCTGGCGCAGGACATATCTCTGCAACCACCGGAACCCGTTGTCGTTAAACTACTATCGCTTGGAGACGGCATGCAGTGGGAGGATTTGAAACTGTTTGAGCGGGAAACTTTGGTGCTCAAACAGCTCAATCATCCCCAGATCCCCAAATATCGTGATTCTTTTACGATCGAAGATCGGCTTTTCTGGTTCGGGTTGGTTCAGGATTATTTGCCTGGGGAGTCTCTTAAGCAACTATTGCAGCAGGGAAAACACTTTAGTGAGAATCAGGTTCGCCAGATAGCAACCAGTTTGTTAAAGCTTTTGATTTATCTTCATGAGCTTAGCCCACCTGTCCTGCATCGGGACATCAAACCCAGTAATGTGATATTGGGGGAGGATAAGCGCGTCTATCTGGTTGATTTTGGTGCAGTGCAGAACCGGGCAGCGGCGGAAGGCGCTACCTTGACTGTTGTTGGTACCTATGGATACGCACCGATAGAACAATTTGGTGGACGGGCCGTTCCTGCCTCTGACCTGTATGGGTTGGGCGCGACGCTGATTCATTTAGTGACCGGGGTATCTCCGGCTGAGTTGCCGCAGAAGGATCTGCGGATTCAGTTTGGCGATCGCACTAGCCTGAATCCTACTTTTGAGCAATGGATCAGCCGCCTGGCGGAACCAGATGTAGACAATCGCTTCCCATCCGCAAGGGAGGCTTTGGCTGCTATGCAGGATCAACCCCCTAAGCCTGTGTACCGAGTTCAATCACCCCCGTTGCCTCCTCCTGCTCCCTTGCAGGAAATTATCGAAACACGATCCTTTACTGCTCCCACTGGAGCTAACATCACCGTCCAACAAAGTCCCGAAAACTTGTCAATAACAATTCCTGGTCCCAACCGCTGGCAATTGTTATTGCTCATCCCCATTGGGGTTGCGCTGACAATCTTAGGAGCCATGTTCAGTCCCGTGTTGCCTTATCTCATGGCCTCTTTTTCTGTTGTCTTCTTTGTGATACTGATCGTTGTGCTGCTTGTCGTAATGATCTACTGGGAATTCTTGCCTACTTTTGCCGAATTCAACCAGCAAGAATATTGCATTTACAAGCGTCCATTTGGCTGGCTAATTTCTATCGATATCGGTGAAACCCGTGCTATTAGAGATGTTTTTCAGACCGTAAAGACCTTTGGTAGTGGCAAAAACCGTTATGAAGCTAGAGTGGTTGTCCTGCAAGTAGGACGGACAGAAGTATTTCTGGGTAAGGGCTTAAGCGAAGAGAATTGTTACTGGTTAGCGGAAGTTCTACACCGGTGGTTGAGGCTCAATTAATCCTTTGCTGGACAATTGGTTAAATAACCATCATCAGGAGTGGTGCATGATGCCAGACAAAACTATAGTTGATGCAATTGTTGGAGTAAGAGAAATAACGTCATGAATGCTCAGAACTCGGACTTGACTAGCAGCGTAATGCCTCGGATGCCCATCACCAACACGGGAGAACCGACAGCGATTGTGCGTGCATCTGAGGGATAAAGTTCAGCCGGCCAGGAAGAGGCGATCGCTTTTACCCGTCCTGTCTGGTGAATGGACACCTCCGCTTCTAGAATGCCAGGGACAGGGTGTTGAAACAGTTCTACTTTATCGGGGCTAATCCACATAACGTACCTCCAGAAAGCTTATGGGGGAATATGGCTGAGGCACTTATTACCTTTACCGTTACTTACGCCTGACGCATGAGGAGGGTATGCGGTTTCCACTTATTTAGAAAGCTATGGAGGATATTGTCAGGCTACTCTCCCCGACAATCCTTTAAAGGAACGTTATTATGCAAGCGATCGTACGTTTCCAACACGGCTTACTGACAAGCGTTCATGGGGCATACCTGCATATCTATCGGTTTGGGAAGAGGTACATAAGCATTTGCCTCTCTCAAAACCGATAAATGTGTTCTCTACGCTGACAGCAATTTTTCAAGGATTTTACCAACAGTTTATCTTTCGGAGTTTTAATATCTACTAAGTAATCAAGCCCCAGTACGGGAACTCCTGCAAGCTGATTTACTAAACGTGCCAAAAAAATTCGAGGAACAGACCTCAGCAGTTTCCACTGCAATGATGCCTTATCCACCTACGCTAGTAGTACGGGTGGTGCTTTAGAAGGGCGATCGCTCATTGTCATATTCCGCTGGATGGCCTGAGCTAGGGCCTGCTTTGAAACTGTCTGAGAAGATTATTTTTCGTACACTAAGCGCACGAAAAAGTAACCCTTAAGCGAACCCTAGCATTCCTGTTCCAATGGCTACGGTTGCACCGGCAACTGAAAGTTCAAAAAGATAGAGGGAGCGAGCGCTACAAGCGTTTAGCAAGCTTGAGCTTGCCCACTCTGGCAATGGCGAGTTGCGATACAAATACCCGGCTTGGCTCAGGATGAATCAAACTTAAGGAGAATTTGTCTATTTCAAAAGTTAACAGTTATGCTAAATGGCTCATTACCAAAGTATCAAAACTGCTTAAGTGATTAGTTAATCTAACGTCCGATATAGGGCTGTCATTTGGAACGCTACTACCATGATTTTCAGTTGCATTTTAGGTAGAACAGATGACATCTCAAGTGAACACTGATCAAGTAAAACGCGAGCTAGAGGACACCAAGGCACAGCAACGTACATGGATTGATCATACCTTCCGGGATAGTGAGGGTAACCTTGTAATTGCTCAAGTACCCAATCTGCCGATTCTAGTTGGATTAACAGCAGCTTTGCTTCAATTTGTACTTCCGAGTGGAAACATCCAAACAACGTTTGGCTTAATAGGGTATGGTGCATTGTTCACTTGGGCATGGCAGGAACTCTTTGCTGGAGTCAACTACTTCCGGCGATCGCTCGGCTTGTTCAGCCTCGTGGGTCTGATTGTGCTGGGGCTCAAGCTCATCTAGATAACAGTTGTGTTCCAAACGTATGGTTGATTGCTGTGAAAGGGGTGATGAGTGCTTCTTCTATAGCAACCAACCATACGTCTATCACATGAATCCGCTTTGATTCCTGATGGCCAAACAGACGCTACCATCTGCATCGATGACTGGAATACCACGTACATTCATATAGGGATATTCACCCTCATGCTGCCGAATGCGAGTTTCAGCCTCATAAGGAGTACGTGTATTGAGTGCTTCACAAAACGAGCTGATCAATTCTGTAATAATCATGTGTTGGATACTTGGCGAACGCACGATAACCTCAGTGGGTCATGGTTCAACTGCGTGGATGGGATGTGGTGAAAGGGGCACGAAGTGCCCCTTTCACCACATCCCATCCACATCTCTAGAACGCTATCATCTCAGTATGAAAATGAAGCGAAAAAGATCAACTGTGGCAGCAATGGCGAACGATGGAGTGCATCAACCTTCACTGAAAGTTTGTTTTCACTAAAAAGCTTGTTTCCAGCAGAAAGTTGGTTTTCAGCAGTTGGGTAATGGTCTCTGCTGGTGCAGGGCGGCTGAAATAAAATCCCTGGCCTTCGTGACAGCCCTGCATCCGCAAGTAATTAAGTTGCTCCTGGGTTTCTAAGCCTTCTGCTGTAATTTTTAACTGGAGGCTCTTACCTAATGCAATGATAGCGTTCGTTACTGCAATGCTATCAGGGTTAAACGGCACATCTTGCACAAAAGATCGATCGATCTTGAGCATATCTACCGGAAATTGCTTCAAGTAGTTCAACGAAGAATACCCCGTTCCAAAATCATCCAGTGCTAGGAATACTCCTAATTCTCGTAGTTGTTCTAGAGTCTCAATTGATTGCTTAATATCAACCATTAATGAACTCTCGGTTACTTCTAATTCCAGATAACATGGCTGTAAGCCAGTTTCTACCAGAATTTGCTTAATTTGCTCTACTAGGTTGGGTTGTTCAAATTGTCGAGCCGACAAATTAACAGATATTCGAAGGGGCGGAAATCCTGCCAGTTGCCAGGCCCGATTTTGAGCACAAGCTGTTCGCAAAACCCATTCTCCCAGAGAGACGATTAACCCGCTAGACTCAGCAATCGGGATAAACTTAGTTGGCGAAACCAGACCAAGTGTAGGATGCTTCCAGCGCAATAGCGCTTCGGTTGCTGTGATTTCTCCGGTTTGTAAGTTGACTAACGGCTGGTAATGAACTTCCATTTCGTTGCGCTCAAGCGCTCCATGTAATTCATTTTCTAACGTCAATCTTTCTTGCAGCTGAGCAGTAATCTCAGGTGAATAAAACTGGTACTGGCTACGTCCTCGTTGTTTTGCAGTATGAAGGGCAGCTTGAGCTTGTTGCAAAAGTTGAGCGATGCCATTGCGATCCTCAAAATGATTGATTGTTATCCCAATGCTACTAGTGACGTGAATCAGGCTGTTCTCTATTAAAAAGGGCTTTGCTAGTGTACTCAACAGTAACTGAGATTGTTTAATCACACTTTCTAGGGAAGAAATCTCGGTCAGAGCAATTGCAAATTCATCTCCATCTAGCTTCGCAAAGCTGTTGGTTTGGGGAAGACAGGTGATTAAGCGCTGAGCGATCGCCCTCAATAGCAACTTTGTGGTCTCACGCTGCCTTGTGTGGCTAATGCCCACAAAATCGTCAATCCCCAGTACAAGAACGGCTGTAAGACCTGAGTGATTTTGAACTTGAGACATCTGGTAGAGGCGATCGCAAAATAGGTCACGATTAGCCAGTCCTGTCAAATCGTCGTAGCTGCTGATGTAATGAATTAATTCATCAAGTCGATAGAGCGTATGGGACGTATTTGCCATTAACAGACCTGCTTCATCAACAAAGTGTGTTGGTAGTTCAGGTAATTTTTTAGTATCCAGATAGTTCTGCAATGCGGCAGATGTCAGTAATACGGGATTTAGGAGATGACGTAGAGCATAAAGGGTGGCGGCTGTACCTATTAATGTTGCCACTAAGGCAGTGACCAGTACTCGTATCGCCATTTCCCAGGAGTAGGCACTTGAGATGACAAAACTTAGAAGTAGAGCCAGAAGTGGGACATGAGTACCCAGAAAAGCAACTAGCATAATTTTGGCTATGTAGCTTTTTCTCAGCAATCTGAAACGATCCAGGAAGGAGTATAAGTGCAGCATGTAAGCGAGCATTCCAGATTCTAAATCAGGTGAAGAGGTCTTAAATGGGTTATCCGGTAACGGTTTTGTGGGAGAGTACTTTTGCCTAATAACCCAGAAAAAATGTCCTTTAGGACAATAAGCATAGAAGAAGAATACTCTGATGCTATATAACGGCTACTCTCTGTGTCATCAACATTTAGCTTAGATTTCTCATAAAATTACTGAATTTAGAAACCTTATAAAGTAATACAGCGCTTTGCGCTTGAATCAGCCACGGTTGTTCCAAATGGATTTTTATTAGAACGTTCTGAGCTGCGCTCAACGGCAGCTTTATCTCGGCTTTACTTGATCAATACTCTAGGCAGTTTTTCTGAAACCCTTGACTTTGCGTACGCGAAGCATAGGCAAAGCAAGGGTTTCAGAAAAACTGCTCGAACAATGTCTACGATGGCTGTGCAAGCCTGCTTTTAACGGTACCAATATAGTTATCCCTACACCTGGAACCCCTAGCATAACTAAAATTACTGCATTCCTCTAAAATTTGGGCATTCTAGAGCCAGGTATATTCAACTACCTGATGTCTATGGCAACCCTCATCCCTAGCTTCTCTACTTGCTCCCAGCGTATGACACCGGGAGAACGTCGCCTTGCCCAACGGCTAGAAAGTAAGCTGGAGGATGATTACCTGCTCTGGTACAACGTACCGATAGGCCGCAAACGCCTTCACCCTGATTTCATCCTGCTCCACCCACTCCGAGGCATTATCGTTTTGGAGGTGAAGGATTGGAAACTCAGTACAATTCGGAGCATCGACCCGGATAATGCCATCCTCATAACACCCAATGGCGGTAAGGCGGATCGCAATCCCCTACGGCAGGCGCGGGAGTATATGATGGCGATCGCCAATCTCCTCGAAAAAGATTCGCTGCTCATCCAGAGCACCGGCCCCTATGCCGGTAAACTTGCCTTCCCCTACAGCTACGGCCTGGTGCTGACTAACATCACCCGTAAGCAATTTGACACTGCTGACCTGGGAGCTATCCTCCAGCCCAACCTCGTCATCTGCCAGGATGAAATGTATGAAGATGTAGACCCGATGGAATTTCAGCAGCGGCTCTGGAACCTTTGCACCTATAACTTTGGTGAGTTGCTGACAACAGCCCAGATCGATCGTGTTCGCTGGCACCTCTTCCCGGAAGTGCGTATTGGAGAACAGCTTTCCCTTTTCCCGGATGACATCTCAGAGGAGGGGATCGCCATCCCTGACCTGATTCGGGTGATGGACATGCAGCAGGAGCAGTTAGCTCGCAGTCTGGGAGAAGGGCATCGGGTGATTCATGGGGTTGCGGGTTCTGGTAAAACCCTTATCTTGGTGTACCGCTGCCTAAAGCTGGCTGCTGAGCTGAATAAGCCCGTCCTGGTGCTGTGCTTTAATAAATCCCTTGCGGCACGGCTGCGGCACCTACTGAATGAGAAGGGGATAGGCGATCGCCAGGTTCATATCCGCCACTTCCACGGCTGGTGTATGGAGATGTTGCGCCAGCATGCTGTTCCTCAACCGAGCAGCAACCAGTTTCAGGGGACGGCCTATGTGGAGGAGTTAGTACAGCGAGTCATCCAGGCGGTTGAAGCTGGAACTATCCCCGCTGGCACCTATGGAGCTGTTCTCATCGATGAGGGGCACGACTTCCAACCCCATTGGCTGAAACTGGTGGGGCAGATGGTGGACCCCAGTACCAATGCTCTGCTGTTGCTTTATGATGATGCCCAGCATATCTACGGCAACCAAAAAAAGCGAAAGTTCAGCTTTAAGAGCGTTGGTATTCAAGCTCAGGGGCGCACTACGATCCTCAAAGTGAATTACCGCAACACAGAAGAAATCCTTTCTGTTGCCTATACCTTCGCCAAAGAGTACCTGTCCCCAAATGCATCCCAAACAAACCTGGATGAATCTGCTTTGGGAACAACTGGAGATAGTGAAGATTCTCCGTTGCTGGTGCTGCCTGAAAGTGCCGGGCGACGAGGGCCACAACCCCAGCTCATCAAGTTACCCAGCTTTAATGCAGAAGTCGAGCACCTGATAAACCGTGCCCGGCAACTCCACGAGAAGGGGATTGCCTGGAGTGATATGGCAGTGGTGTACCGCAGTCAGTGGATGGCCCAGAAGGTGTGCGATCGCCTTCAGAAAGCCAATGTCCCGGTGGAATGGATCAACCAGGCTGGTAAGCAAGGCTATCACCCTAGCCAACCCAGCATTAAGCTTGTGACGATGCACTCCTCAAAGGGGTTGGAATTCCCGGTAGTCTTTATTCCTGGTTTAGGGTTCCTGCCGAATACCCATAGCACCCCAGAAGAGGAGGCCCGGCTGCTTTATGTGGCGATGACACGGGCGATTGATCAGTTGGTGATGTCGGGAGATCGCTCCTCAATGTTTATGAAGCGGCTGGATGCCGTCATTGGTTCGACAGACAGAAGTAAGCTACCTGTAGAGCTTGAAACAACGGACTAAAGAGATGGTTATCCCTTCCGAAATTTGAGACTGAATTGTAGAACGTTAGGGCTATAACTCACCCTGCCACGCCACAGACGAAACCAGAAAGCTCAGCATGCTTACAAAACTTTTCGTTAAAATTACTGCTTTTTTGGAATCTTGGGCATTCTAAATCTAGGTGGATTTAACGATGTACTTTCTGTGGCGACCCTGATCTTTCCTTTTTCCCATGCTATGCCTTCAATGAGTCCCTTAAACGGGTACACAGACCCCAGTGGGAACAATTGGAAGCAACAACGATTAATCGCTTTGAAGCTCACATCTTTGATAACCCACACCATGAAGCGTGATGTGCGGTTTGTAGGAACATGGGCGCTCGGCTTTGCCGCTCCGTTAGGAATCGCCCTGTCAACAATATCGTGTCACTTCCGCTGAAACGGCCCAGCCGAACACCCTCAGCATTTGTAAAACAGTTAAAACCCCAATTGGTGCAACCAACCATGAACTTAGAATATTTCTCTCAGCGTGCCTTGAACCTCATGTATTCCGGTGCTCTTTACCGAGAGCGGTTGATCGAGGTGTATTGCACACTCAAAGGCTACGAAGCAGGTGAAATCTCCGACAGAGTGATGCAGTACGCCCTGGATCGCTACGACCCTGAGTTAGAAAAACTTTTTCCCTTCCCCCTATCCTAGTGGAACTCGCTGCCAGCCAGGGTATCAGCACCATTTGGAAGCATGGCCGCAAGTTTATCAGAAGGAGGGTGATCGCCCTCTCCATTCTTTAGCGATCGCCCTTCTTAAGTTCTTCGCAGGGTTGTTTTTTCGTGCGCGAAGCGCACGAAAAAACAACTTCTAAAATAAACCCTAACCTACGACTAAGAAGTCCTTATTCGTCAGCGATAAGCCAGCTGATACTTTAGCAATCTGAATTTGAGACGCTCCTCCAATGCCGTCAGCATCGAAGTACACCGCTCCAGTGGATTTGTTGTAGATAAAGCGATCGCTACTATCTTGAGCTCTTGATCCAAGCCGAAATTGACCGGTTGTAATGTATCCTGCTGCTAATCCAGAACCGAAGCCAGTTCGATCAATACAGAAATTGTCATCCACAACGCTAAAATCCTTAATCGTGTCAATTCCTTGCTGCGGAGCAACGAAGAGAAATCCATCTTGCCCTGATCCACCTGTTATGATGTCATCTCCTCCGAGACCTGCTAAATAGTCGTTCCCGCCGCCGCCAGAGATGGAGTTGTTGGCAGCGTTACCGTGGATAGTATTATTTAGGCCGTTACCCGTTCCGTTAATAGCATCAGTGCCATCCAGGGCTAGGGACTCGACATTTGCTGACAAGGTAAAGCTGACGATGGAGCGCACACCATCATTTCCCCCAGAAGCAGACTCAAAGACGGTGGTGGTTGCATTCTGGATATAGTAAACGTCGTTGCCGCTCCCTCCAATCAATTGGTTACTACCCGACTCCCCATTAATGTGATCGTCACCGTTGTCACCCCGAAGAACGTCATTGCCATCACCGCCCCGGAGCACATCATTGCCATCGCCACCCGAGAGAAGGTTGTCGGCGGCGTTACCCCAGATCTCATTATCTAAACCATTGCCCGTGCCGTTGGCAGCATTGCCCTCCAAAGCTAAGTTGTCGACACCGAAGGTCAACGTATAGCTGATGCTAGAACGTACAAGATCAACCCCCTCATTAAGTTCCTCAATAACGCTGTCACCTACATGATTGACATAGTAAATGTCGTTGCCGGTACCACCCTGCATGATCTCGCTACCATCACCCAACATCGTGTCATTACCGTTGCCACCATAGATAGACTGAGAAAAGAGACCATCACTAGCGCCAGCATGAAGCCAATCGTTACCATCGTCACCAGAGAGTATATCGTTACCACCGCCACCATAAATTATGTCATCTCCTCCTAGTCCCCTAATGACATCGTTCTCAGCATAACCATTGATATCGCCGTAGAGAGTATTTGAGTTGTCATTTCCAGTAATGTTAGCCATTTTGATTTTTCCTACAATAATTGCGGTTTGAGTTGGAAAAAAAGAGCAAATATCAAGTGCGCAATCGTTAAGACGAATGACTTCGTACATAGCGCAAACACAAAACACTTGATGAAATACAAGACACTTCAAAAGTAGAAGTTACATTCATCAATGAATAAAGAATTGATTGAATGTGTTATCGCCTTTGATATTTAGACTGTAATTCTTTATCGATTCAAAGCCCTTCACCCGACTGCATGAGGGATACAAAGGGTATGAACTTCTATCTATATAGCTTTTGCCAATAAGCCATTTCGATATCGAATAATGGATGAATCGTCAATAGATAGAAGTTCATATGTTGTGTAACCGAAATGTTATAAAAAGCTTGCTAAGAGTAAAGTAGCTTGATGGAATTGACTAGTACTCGGCGGCATAAATAAGCCTATGGTTTAGAACGCCAGTAACTTACCCTTGAATGTCCATTGAAAGGGCTTTGCCATCGTTTGGTTGAAGTAGTCAATAAAGGAAA